>REBL01000227.1 GCA_007692755.1 Nodularia sp. (in: cyanobacteria)
GCGGTTAATCGAGTTTTGCAGTGCTGCTAACTGTTCAGGTTGACTGTAAAGAGATGTTAGCGTTGTGCCTACCACTTCTTGGCCAGTTGTCGCTTCTGGTAATAACCGCGAACTGATGATTGCACCAATTACAATCCCCACCATTAACATTGACCAGACGACACCAACTAATTGAGAACGATTGTCTTCATCGGAAACATCGACTAGCAAGGCAGCAAAGGGAGTGGAACTAGAACTCAATGCCAATCCATAGAAGGCAAAAATCCCTGCTAGCAAAGCAATCCAGCCATAAGTTGGGAGTGTCCATCCCTGAGAATAAAAACTAGCTCCTAATTGCCAGGTTGCTTGTACGGCTAAAAAAGATGTAGTCACAAATACAGCCGCACCGAGACAGACATAACCAGTGCGATGATATCCCAGGAATGGTTTAGCATCAGACATTTGACCAAACCATAGCCTTGCAGGTGCAACTAATTGGTGCATAGCTATAGTTCCGGCTACTAACGTCGCTGGAAGTGCTAATTCTTTAATCATAATTCGATTCAGGACTCCCAGAGTCAGAACCGACATGATGCCTAAACCCATCTGAAATAAGCCCAGCCGAAACATGGTCAGCAGGTTGACTTTGGGTACAGGCTGAGAGTTTGTTGGAGCTTCAAATACGTCACCACTTGCCATAGCTACTTGTTGAGATGGAATATAATATCTAATCTCCCATGAACTCACGATAAACCCAAATCCCTGAATTTGCAGAGGTTAGCTAGTTAAGAAAATCAACAAATTTGTCAATTTTGTTGGTAGCGATAAACTATAAAGGTAAAGAAATGTAAATAAAATAAATACTGCCCCGTGGAAAATATCACATTAGGACAAAATGGCCCCAGTGTTACACCTCTTTGTATTGGTACTTGGGCTTGGGGGGACAAACTCTTTTGGAATTACGGCGATGGCTATGGCCCAGAACAGTTAGAGGCAGCTTTTACAGCCGCATTAGAGACTGGGATAAATTTCTTTGACACTGCGGAAATTTATGGTTTTGGGCTGTCAGAAGAATTATTAGGGCAATTTATGCAAAAAGCCCAACAACCTGTGCAAATGGCCACGAAATTTGGCCCTTTACCTTGGCGATTTACAGGTCAATCTGTCTCAGATGCTTTAACAGACAGTCTTAAACGCCTACAAGTAGCGCGAGTTGAACTGTATCAAGTGCATTGGCCGTTCGCCTTCTTTTTAAGTCAAGAAACTTTGATGAATACCCTAGCAGATGAAGTGAAGCAGGGTAGAATCGGCTCAGTCGGCGTGAGTAATTATTCAGCCACTCAAATGCGAGAAGCGCAGCAAATTTTGGCTGCGCGTGGAATACCTCTAGCTGTGAACCAAGTCCGCTATTCGTTGCTAACGCGTCAAATTGAAAGCAATGGAATTTTAGCTACAGCTCGTGATTTGGGCGTAACTATCTTGGCTTATAGTCCCTTAGCTCAGGGATTACTCACAGGGAAATATACACCAGATAGGACTGAAACCCCCAGTGGTGCGAGGAAGATAGACCCACGATTTAATCAAGAAGGGTTACGAAAAATTGCCCCAGTCATTTCTTTACTCAACAGTTTGGGAGAAAAATATGATCGCACTCCTGCCCAAGTAGCCCTCAATTGGTTAATTGCTCAAGGAAATGTGATTCCTATTGCTGGGGTCAAAACCGCCGAACACGTCAAACAAAATGCAGGCGCTTTGGGCTGGGAATTAAACAGCGATGAAATTGGGCAACTAGAACAAGTCAGTCGTCCTTTTCAATGAGGTTTTAGTTGCGAGTTTTGAATTAAAAACTATTTTCCAGCCTAATTCAAAACTCATAACTTTGAGTTAGCACTTTTTTGTCCAGACGCGATAAATCATCGCGTCTCAGCACTGAAGAAGAGATTTATTCTCTACCTGCATTTGAAGATGACACAGAAGTGTCGCGGCGATTATTTGTCCGCAGTTTGGGCTTGGGACTACCGCCATTGTTGTCTGATTTGTTCCAGGAACGGTTTCTATCGTTAGAAGAGTCACCACCACCACGACGCTTGGCCAATTTGGGCTTGGTGGAAGGTGCATCGTCTTGGGGATCTACGCCTGATTGCAACCAAGCGGGGCGAGTTTGATCATAAGCGATTTGTAATGCAGCTGCGGCGATCGCATGAGCATCATATTCTTCAATCAATTCGCTGACTATGGGCAAGAATGAAGCTAAACGTTCGCCAGTTAAGGCTTCTTTCACTTGTTCTTGCAATTTTTTGATATGTCGGGCTTCAATCTGCGCCCGTGTAGGAATGGACAGCAATTGCCAGTTTTGGCGGTTATGGCGCTCAAATGCCTGCTGTTTGCGGCGTTCAAAGGGTTGGACTAAGGAAATTGCAGTACCTTCTTGACCAGCCCGACCAGTCCGACCAATGCGGTGAACATAGGTTTCGGCACTATCTGGCAAGTCGAAGTTAATTACGTGGGATAGCAAATCGACATCTAACCCCCGTGCAGCAATATCAGTTGCTACCACCCAGCGCACTTGACGATTCCGGAATCGATTCAATAATCGTTCCCTCGCCTGTTGGGACAAGTCGCCGTGGTATTCATCCACACTGTGACCGGCTCCTTGCAGTAGATTCGTGAGTTCTGCGGCTGTCCGTCTGGTACGCACAAAGATTAAAGCTGTTTCTGGATCTTCCATTTCCAGAATCGGCTGCAATGCTTTGGCTTTTGTCCAATGACGGGGAATCAGATATGCTACTTGATTGATTTTGTTGGGTGAAGCTTTTGGCTGCTCAACGGTGACTGTGGCCGGGTTTCGCAAGAATTTGTTGACAATCATGCGAATCGATGGTGGCATTGTCGCCGAGAATAAAGCTGTTTGGCGCTCTTTGGGGGCTTGAGACAGGATTTTGATCACGTCATCAATAAAGCCCATGCTCAACATTTCATCAGCTTCATCCAAGACAAACCACTTGACTTGATCGAGCTTCAAACAGCCCCGATCAAGTAAGTCGATCATCCGTCCTGGTGTACCCACAACCATGTGAACACCACGTTTGAGTTGCATCATTTGGCGTTCAATTGATTGACCGCCATAAATTGCCAGAATCCTCAATCCTTCGTTGCCAACAAATTGGTTGATGGCATCGTGAACTTGAATTGCTAACTCACGGGTTGGGGCTAGTACCAAGGCTTGTACAGCTTTGTGATTAACATCTAGCTGCTCTAAGATTGGCAGGGAAAATGCTGCTGTTTTGCCTGTTCCGGTTTGGGATTGACCCACGACATCCCGACCTGCTAGCAGTTGGGGAATGGCTTGAGCTTGAATATTAGTAGGTGTGGTAAAGCCGATGTTTTCTAATTGTTCAACACGCTTTTGTGAAAGACCTAATTCTTGAAAGGAAAGAGTCATTAATTCTCCTAGATTTTGTTTTTTGGTGTGGACTTGTTAAATCTGACGGCAGTTGCCTTCAGTTGCCAGATTTAAAGCAAGTGTGTGAAACCCTCATTTGGAAGAGGGTGCTACGCGGTAAGCGTTAGCGTAGAACGAGCGTCAGCGATGCCCTGTGGGCTGGACGTGACTTCTCTTTTGTCCGAAACCTGCGTGAATGCAGTGCTGGACTCACCCTGCGGCCTCTACTTTTGGTAACTATTGACAACTTGACCGTAGAGGTCGTATGTATCAGCGCTATGGATCGCTACTGGCACGATGGTTCCTAATTTTCCTTCCCCATCGATATAAATCTGACCATCGACTTCTGGGGAAAACCTACCTGAGCGACCTATGAGCTTTCCAGTTTCAGGGTTTTCTTGCTCAATCAGGACTTCAACTATTTTGCCGATTTCCTGTTGATTTTTTTTACCCGCAATCGGCTCTTGAAGCGCCATTAATCTATGCCAGCGCTCATCCATCACGGATTGGGGTAACTGATTGGCTAGCTTGTAAGCGGGCGTTCCTTCTTCCGGTGAAAAGGTGAATACACCAACATGGTCAAATTCGTGTTTCTGAACGAATTCTAGTAGATGCTCAAAATGCTCTGCGGTTTCTCCGGGGAAACCAACGATAAATGTTGTCCTGAGTACCGCATTTGGTAGGGCTGCTTTGATGCGTTCAATAATCCCATCATTTACCCGTCCTTGCCAGGGACGATTCATTGAGCGAAGAATATCTGGATGAGAATGTTGAAGGGGCAAATCTAGATATGGTAAGACGTTTTGGGTTTGTTGGATTGCCTCTATGACATCTGGGGTTAGCCCAGTGGGATATGCATAATGCATTCTAATCCACGGTACATCTACTTTACCCAAAGCGCGAAGTAATTCGGCTAACTTTGGCTTTCCATAGATATCTAACCCGTAATTGGTGGTGATTTGGGAAATTAAAATAATTTCCTGCACCCCTTGGCTAGCTAACTGCTCCGCTTCAGCAACTATAGATTCAATAGTACGCGATCGCTGGTTCCCTCTGAGATAGGGAATGATACAAAATGCACAACGATAATCACATCCCTCGGCTACCCGCAGATAGGCAACGCCTTCGGTTGTAGTGCGATAACGCGGTGTAGTTTCGTCGGCAATATAGGTTGGTTCTAGACTAACCTCTTTGACCTGCTCACCTTGTTCTACACGCTCAATTACATTAACAATTTTGTGATAATCACCAGTACCTACCAGTGCCACTGCTTCTGGCAACTCTTCTAATAATTGCTCTTGGAAGTGCTGCGCCATACAGCCAGTGATCACGACTTTCTTGTTGGCTTCTGCCAGTTCTACTAAAGTTCTGACAGATTCCTGTCTTGCTGCTTCTATAAAACTACAAGTATTAACTATAACGTAATCGGCTAACTCTTCATTTGTATCTACACCATAGCCTGCTTCTGCAAGCAATCCTAGCATATGTTCTGTATCAATTCGATTTTTCTCGCAGCCCAAGTGCGAAATTGCAATCGTTGGCTTTTCACCCATATTTTGAAAACATTTTCTGTTTTTTTGTAGTCAGATACGCAAGCGGTATTTGAGCTTGCCCAAATGCAGCGATGATTTCGCTGATTGTGATACACACCTTTAGACAGTCACGTCCACAATAACAGGTTTCAACTGCCAGCTACTACCTATCGGTATATGACATGGATAGTTTGCGGCCATGTTATGATATTTGTACTATTTAGTCTATTTCCCAGGGTAAAGTAAGTGTCTTTGAGTACAATTGACACTTGTGTTTTTTTTAACAATTTTTCTGTTGGTATTTTTCATTACCGCAGCGTGTGTGTTGTTAATTTACCCGTCGGGAAGCCGCCCAAAGGGCTGGTTGTGAGAAGTCGCTACCCTCAGGGAAACCGAACTCTCTGCGTCGTTTATTTCGACCCAGGAGTACGAAACCACGCCTAATAAAGCAATAATGCTACCCTGATGCTCAGGCTTTGCCGACGACTATGCGCGGGCGAGGTGCCTAAACCAGGGGAAGCTGCCTCGCGTCTTGTGAGTGGCAAACTCCTCTTCTAGCCTAATTTTATCTTAACATATCTTAGGGGAGGTTTTACGATAATTTCCATCCTAGGGAAGAGGTAGTAAGACAACCAACTTCAAACACATTTGACTAGTTAGTTAAAAGTCAAGAGGAGCCAGCGCTATCAGCCGGTTCGGTTGACTTGAGGTGACTGGCGTTCAATAGTCAATAGTCAAACACATTCTAGACTCTCGACTGATGGACACTAGACCCCGCAAAGCGGATGAAAGACGTGGATTTATATCAGATATTTAAAACTCGAACACCGATTATTGGCGTGGTTCATCTACTTCCACTGCCTACCTCGCCCCGTTGGGGAGGTAATCTCAAAGCGGTAATTCACCGTGCCGAACAAGAAGCCGCCGCCCTAGCCAGTGGTGGGGTGGATGGCATTATTGTGGAAAACTTTTTTGATGCGCCCTTTGCCAAAAACCAAGTTGATCCATCAGTTGTGAGTGCCATGACTGTGGTTGTACAACGAATCCAAAATTTGGTGACACTGCCCATAGGCTTAAATGTTTTGCGGAACGATGGCAAAAGTGCAATGGCGATCGCTAGCTGCACGCGAGCCGAATTCATTCGTGTCAATGTATTGACAGGAGTGATGGCAACTGACCAAGGATTAATTGAAGGAGAAGCTCATCAATTACTCCGTTATCGTCGAGAATTAGGCTGCGATGTCAAAATTATCGCTGATGTGTTGGTGAAGCACGCCCGGCCATTGGGTTCTCCAAATCTCACAGTTGCTGTGAAAGACACCATTGAGAGAGGTTTAGCCGATGCCGTCATTTTGTCTGGCTGGGCTACCGGTAGCCCTCCCAACCAAGAAGACTTGGAACTAGCTTGTGGTGCGGCAAATGGAACTCCAGTTTTCATTGGTAGTGGAGCCAATTGGGAAAATATTGCTACACTTATGCAGGCGGCAAATGGTGTAATTGTTTCCAGTTCTCTCAAGCGCCACGGTCGAATTGAGCAACCAATTGACCCAATTCGCGTCAGTCAATTTGTGGAAGCCGCCCATAGCCTTTGGAATTCTCCTAGTGAAATTCAGTCTATTTCTGGTCAATTCACTAACCTCACCCTTAAAGGGTGAGGATTGCTCAAACCAGTTTGGGATGACCAATGACTAATGACCAATGACTAATGACCAATGACCAATGACCAATAGCAGTTTATGATTCGCCGCCGTTCTACTCCTTGGATTCACAAATGGTCGCGTCCATTGATTGCCGCGATCGCTGGACTTGGTGCCTTGACAACAGGTTATATCACCATAGAAAAGTTAACCGGAGGCACTACCGCCTGTGTGGCCGAAGCCGGTGCTAAAGGCTGTAATGATGTACTTTCCAGTCCTTGGGCAACCATCCCAATTTTTGGCGGTCAGCCGTTAGCCTTATTTGGGTTTTTGGCTTACGCCAGTATGGTGATTTTGGCTGTTGCTCCTTTAGCTTGGAAACCAGATGATAAAAATAGCCTGAAACAACTGGAAAACTCGACTTGGTGGCTACTGTTGGTAGGTGCGATCGCTATGTCGGTTTTCAGTGGCTATTTAATGTACTTGCTGGCATTCCAAATCCAAGCCGTCTGTTATTACTGTATTGCTTCGGCTTTGTTCTCAGTGAGTCTGCTAGTCTTGACGATTATCGGTCGTTCTTGGGAGGATATAGGGCAAATATTCTTTACCGCTATTATTGTGGGGATGGTAACGCTGATTGGTACTTTAGGTGTCTATGCTGGCGTGAATTCATCAGGTGTGACATCAGATTCAACTTCTGGTCAATCTCAACGAATTAACTTTACTCCCAGAGAACAACCTAATCCAGCTTTTGGTTGGGAAATCACCACTACATCTGGTGAAGCAGAAATTGCACTAGCCCGCCATCTGGCGACCGTAGATGCTAAGGAATATGTTGCCTATTGGTGTCCTCACTGCCATGAGCAAAAACTACTATTTGGTAAAGAAGCTTACCAGATTCTTGAAGAAAATCAGATTATGGTGGAGTGTGCAGCTGATAGCCCTAAAGGCCAACCAGAAGTGTGTAAAGCAGCAAACATCACAGGCTACCCCACTTGGATTATTAATGGTACAGCCTATAGCGGAGTCCAAAACCTTGACCAACTAGCCAAAATTTCTGGTTATACGGGTCCGAGGAATTTCAAGTATTTCCGATAAATCCTGACAAGAAGTTTTTTCCCATCAAAACTTGTACTAGATATATATAGTCAACTGATTGAATGTAGTTACATGATCTCAGTTGACTTTTTTTGTAGCTATAAATGCGAAAAAGAGATTTGTGAACTTGAAGCTATTAGCAGTATAGATAGTAATTGAGCGCAATATGCCTAAAGTCATAAAATTTTTGTTGCAGCATGATATTTTTTACAGCGTAGTTATTGATACATAAATAATATTTTACTCCAATCAGAACAGCTATATTTTTACTTAACTTGTTCTCATAGGCAAAAAAACTCTGTTACAAGACAGTGTAAATTGAGATATTATTCCCAACAGTTAAATAAATAGCCAAAATAATTAAGCTACCATGCGAAGTTTTTTGATTTTAATTAATCATACTTACGAGGGATACAATTTGAACAAAGTCCTGATTCACTAGTGTTTCTACTTCATGAGAAACAGGATATGCAATCTAAAAAACTAATAGCTACTGACTAATGACTACTTAATCAATGATGAGCCATCAGAGTTGACCAAAATTGTGGGAAGGAACTTAACTGAATGTAAAAAATTCTTAGAAACTACATAAAGTTCGTACACGGGTGATATTTGCTAGCTATCGACTAGCTAAAAAAAAGTAAAAAATATTTCCCCCCGCTAGGTAATTAATGGGCATGATTAAGCAGCTACTCAAGTATCTGGTGAAGTTAATTTGGAAACTCGAACAAACCCTTGGGCGAGAACATAAAGAGTTGATCATAGCTTTTATCGTGGCAATTTGTATATTGATTGTGCGTTCTGTAGGATTATTGCAATCCTTAGAGTTAGCAGCGTTGGATCAATTGTTTCACCTACGTCCACATGAACCGCCTGATACTAGAATCACTATTGTAGCCATTGATGAGGCTTCTTTAAACCAGATAGGTTCCTGGCCAATTCCAGATAGTGACATTGCTAATTTATTACAAAAAATACAAGTCCATAAACCCCGCGCTATTGGTCTAGATATATACCGAAATTGGCCAGTTAAGTTTGGTTATGACAAACTGGTAGAAACTTATAAATCAATGCCCAACTTGATTGGTAATAAACTGTTGACAAATAATCAAGATGGCAGTGTTTCACCTCCACTAGAGCTAAAACAGGAGCAAGTGGGTTTTAATAATGTGTTGTATGACTCTGATGGCAAAGTACGTCGTAGCTTGTTATACTGGCACATTGGTGAACAGTCACACGAAAGTTTTGCTTTGAAGCTGGCTTTATTGTATTTACAATCTGAAGGCATTACTCCCCAAAAAGCAGCTAATAATTCTGAGTATTTACAGTTGGGTAAGGCGATATTCACTCGTTTTGAAGCGAATGATGCTGCTTATGTGAGAGCTGATGCTAAAGGCTACCAAATTGTTTCCAATTTTCCTAAACCAGAGTGTCACAGATCATCTCAAGAATCCTGTGATTATCGTCAGGTAAGCATGAGTGATGTGCTAGAAAATAAAGTTCCCCCAGACTGGATTAGCGATCGCATCGTACTGATTGGTTCTACTGCTCCGAGTATCAACGATTTTGTGTTTATTCCTCATTCTAGTCGCCTCATCGGGACAGCAGAGCCTATTCCTGGTATCAAACTCCAAGCTTATTTTGTCAGTGAGTTCATCTCAGCAGCTTTAGAAGGACGACCTTTAATCAAAGTCTGGTCTCAGGCCTGGGAATGTTTATGGATTTTTGCCTGGTCTTATCTGGGAGCTATGATCACATGGCGAATACGATACCCAATTAAAAGCATCCTCAGCACTTTACTATCTTGCTTGGTGCTGATTCTATTTACTTACTTAGCTTTCTTGTCCGGTTGGTGGATACCAATCATTCCGGCATTATTGACGTTTGGCGGTTCAGCTATTTGGATCACCTCTCATCTTGCTCATATCCAAGACGAGTTGAAACGTTCCAAAGAGTTTTTACAACAAGTTATTAATACAATTGCTGACCCAATTTTTGTGAAAAACGAACAATATCAGTGGATTGTTTTGAATGAGGCTTATGGTCAATTAATCGGTTATTCCAATCATGTCTTAATTGAAAAATCAGACCATAACTTTTTTCCTGAACATGAAGCGAATGTGTTTCGCCAACAAGATCAACTGGTTTTTCAAACTCAGCGATCGCAGGAAAATGAAGAAGAGTTTACTGATGCTAATGGTACTACCCATCTGATTGCTACGAAGCGATCGCTCCACAAAGACGCAGCTGGTAATTTATTTTTGGTGGGGGTGATCCGAGATATGACAGAGCGTAAGTTAATGGAAGAACAACTAAAACGTACTGCGGCTGAGTTATTCCGCTCTAATAATGAATTAAAACTCAAAGAAGACCACTTACGTTATTTGGCTGCTCACGATCCCTTAACAGGTTTAACTAATCGTAAATTTTTCACAGAACAGCTTCATGAATCTTTAATTTGGGCAAAAGAGCATAATTTGTTACTGGGACTGCTATTTATTGACTTAGATGGCTTTAAACAAATCAATGATACTTTAGGGCATGATATGGGCGATCTCTTGCTCGTATCCATCGCTCAAAGACTCAGCAAAACTTTACGCGGTAGCGATACTGTGTCCCGATTAGGTGGCGATGAATTTACAGTAATTTTACGGTCAATTCCTCACATAGAGGTAGCTGCTAAAATCGCTGAGAAAGTTTTAGAGAGTATTATCCATCCCATTGTTTTGGAGGGACGTACCACGAGGGTCTCTGCCAGTATTGGTATTAGCATCTACCCAACCAATAGCCAAGATGCTGAAATATTAATGAAACAAGCCGACGCAGCTATGTACCGTGCCAAGCACCTGGGTAAAAATCGTTATGAATTTGCTTCAAGTTCCGGAAATTAATTAATATGTTAAATCTTACGCCCTACTACAGCAAGACGTAAATAAGCATACCATTTCCAAAAGTTCAAAATTCTCAACTAAAAGCCTTTTGACGGGCGCGTAGCAGTAATAATCAGCCTACCTTTATACTACAAAAAAATATACTTCAGTGTTTTTTTTAAAGTAAATATAAATTTATCTCAGTAAAATCAAGCTTTTAGCAGGCTTATTATCTGGAATTTGCTTGTATTGGCTGTTGAACAGGAAATATTTGGATTTTCCCACATATTTAAGAGCGTACTGCCACTGTAAAAAATTAAACTTTTGCCTAAGATTTATCATCTTATATAATTTTTGGGACTCTGGAAATTACATCAGCATATACCACTTCAGACTGATGCTATAAACTGCTTTTTAGTTATATCTCTTAAGTACCAGTAATTTACCGCTAAAACCTATGTCTCATATTTCAGCTACTCAGCATTTGTCAGTAGAGTCAGTATTCATGTATTTACAGGAAGAATTTAATTAAGATTTAAATTTCTCCGGAAGCATCACTAAATCTACTGTAGATAACGAGAATCAGGGAATGAAATGAGAATTCAAGGAATTCACCAAGACCTATGGGAATGAACTGGAGGATTATGAAGGCTGTGATATTTTTTATCAGTGCCTATTGGATGATTCCAAAAATAGCTGTTACTACAGTCAACGTCAACGCTGTGACATTGGATAAGTTGAATTCCAGTCAGAACAGCTATTTAACCAGTAATCCAGTTAATTATCAGGATTTCCAAGAGACGTATGTTCCACCAAATAACGGCGGCCCTGACAGTAGGCATGGTAGTGGTACCCGCTGATATCGCAAAGTGAAAATTCCGAGAAAACGTTTAATTCTTCAATATCGGAGATTTTTGCCATTGGCGTTTTTGTACTAGGGTATGAACTTGCCAATCAGGGTCTGTTTGAGGATGGTTTAGGCGGTAATGTCCGCCGCGACTTTCTGTTCTAAAAGCTGCACTTTTGAGAATTAAATAGGCTACATCTAGTAAATTACGGGTTTCTGCCCAAAGTCGCAATTGCCTTTCTACATCTGGGATGTCAAAACTAGCTGGTTCATTGGGACTTAAAGAGAGTAAGAATTGACTCAAAGGCAAAGCAGCAAAATCTTGTTGCCAAGATTCAACGGTAGCGATCGCATCTGCTAAACTTGACTGTTCCCGACAAATCCCCGCACTTTGCCAAACCAAACGCGGTAACTTTTCTCTAAATATTTCTAGCTGGGTTTTTTGGGTTTGCCATTCACTGACATTGGCGCTAAATTCTCTGAATGGCAATATTGGTACTTCTGAAGATGGTGTGACATCTTCCAAGTGAATATTAGCCATTTGTGCGCCAAATACAATACATTCGAGCAAAGAGTTACTCGCCAAACGATTAGCCCCATGCACTCCAGTGCTGGCAGTTTCTCCCACTGCGTACAAACCGGGAATGTTTGTGCGATTCATTAAATCAGCCACAATACCACCCATCCAGTAATGTGCGGCTGGGGCGACAGGAATGGGTTGATGAAAAACATCAATACCCCAATATTGACAAATTTTAATAATATTGGGAAAGCGATGACGAATCTTTTCCGGGGGTATAGGGCGCATATCTAACCAAACATGGGCAGTGGCTAGATCGACGGCGGTCTGTTGCAGATGGCTGAAAATAGCTCTGCTGACTACATCTCTGGGTGCTAGTTCACCCGCAGGATGATAGTCAAAGGCAAAGCGCCGCCCAGCATCATCGATCAGGTGTGCGCCTTCGCCTCGTACTGCTTCACTAATGAGAAAATGGTCTGCACCTGGTTTAGTGAGGGATGTGGGATGAAATTGCACAAATTCTAAATCCCGAAGCATCGCCCCCGCCCGCCAAGCGATCGCGACTCCATCCCCTGTACTGACTGCTGGGTTAGTGGTTTGGGCAAATACCTGACCACCGCCACCGGTGGCTAAAATTACAGCCCTAGCTCTGACCCATGTGATTTTACCTTGGTAGAATAAGCTAATTCCCTGACATCTGTCGGTTTGGGGTTCTAGCCACAAACTCAAAGCCAAAGCTTGCTGGATGACTTGAATGTTTTGGCGGCGTAATACTTGGGCTGTAAGGGTAGTGGTAACTGCCCTACCTGTAGTATCGGCAGTATGAAGAACACGATGACGAGAATGGGCGGCTTCTAAAGTTAAAGCTAACGCTTGACCATGACGGTCAAAAGCCACTCCCAAGTTAACCAGGGATTGAATACACCGAGGGGCTTCTTCGGCCAAGAATTCTACGGCTGGGCGATCGCACAAGCCCGCACCTGCGTGCAAAGTATCCTCAATGTGCAGTGAAGGCGAATCTTCCGGGGCAATGGCCGCAGCAATGCCTCCTTGCGCCCAATCACTGGCAGATAAAGACACAGTTTCCTTGGTAATCAAGCCGACTCGCAAGTTCTCTGGTAGACACAGTGCTGTGTACAGTCCAGCAGCGCCAGCACCGACTACTAAAACATCAAATTGGCTAGGAATATCTATTTGAGGCAAAGTCAAACAATTTTGGATTTTGGATTTTGGATTTTGGATTTTGGCGAAGCAGCGTGGTCTTCTGTCTTCTCCCAAAGGGAAAGGCTAACTAACGCCAAGGGTGTTTCCCCCATCAGCGACTGCTGAACCCGAAGGGATTGACTCCACAGATAAATCTGAGGGCTTGTAGCATTCAGAAACTATTGGTGATTCAGGAATGGGGGAAAAGGAGATAATTCCCCATTTCCCGGACTCGATTGACGTTTTAGTTATCTGTTATCTGTAGATACCGTTATTAAAGCGATCATCTCCTGCATTGAATACACTGTCTAGTTCGGTGACAGCGAAGTTATCTAAGTTGGCTTGCAAAAGTTGTTTTTGGCGATCGCTTAATCCTGGAACCTCCAAAACATCTTCTACGGTCTTGTAAGGAGCATTAAGTACAATTTTCTTAGCTAGGGTAGGGTACATCCCTGGAAACTGTTGAAAAGCTCGCACGTTGGTATTATTCAAGTCAACTTTTTTACCAAATGCTGTCCCTAACTTTGCGTCAGCTCTATTCTGCCGCATAATTGCCAAAACTGGAACTTGTGCCACAGCAATACTGTTCAGATTGGCAGCAGTGGCTATCTGACTTGTTCCCAGCCATCCCCATGAGCCAAGTAATAAGCTAAATACTGTTAATAAACGTACCAATGTTTTCATCATTTTTCTCCCTCTTTCTATCAAACACAAAATAACTACGTTAAGTCAAATACTACCAACTGTAAGCTGAATTCAGTCCTATGAAGTAAAGCACACCGATCAATAGTGTGAGTTTTTATTTCATCCTGGCTTCTTCTTCTGGGGTTGAGAGCTTTTGGTTTCTTCAACACACAGCAGTCATCAAAAACTAATATACAGCGTATTAATACCCGCAATATTTGCTGCTACTGGGTTTGATACTATTTTTACAAAAAGTTATCTACACAGACGAGATGTGAGAAAAAACTATTAATTAGGTTTTTTTTGATACCATTTTTAACTTGATTAAATTTTTAGGCAGCATTTGCAGCTATTAAGAATAGGCTATCTACCAAAATTGTACTTAAAACTGCTCCACCAAAGGCGTACCAATGTTTTGATTTTGTACGTAAAGGTAAAATTCCTGCCGTTAACAGCAAGATAGCCAAAACTACTGCCCAGCCTTGTCCCCAAGGCGTTTGTACTTGGATTAAAGCAGTTTGTAAGATTGGTGACACGCTATCAGGTTCTACTTGCATAATTTGCCGCCAATAGGGCATCAAGTCTACTAAATAAAAATACACATCAGTTAACACTGTACCGAGTAAAGAGCCTAAGTAAAACCAGTTACCAACTTTGCCCCAATTCCTGGCCAGACACCAACAAGCAAAAGGTAAACCGATAGATTCTACTGGTAAATGCCATACAGGTTCCCAACGTAGCCAACCCCAATAAATGGCTCCTGCTAACCAACTCCAGCTAAAGCCTAAGAGCAAATCTCCCCAGACATAAGTTGTAGGACGTGACATTAAGCTAAAACTCAACCACACCCAAAATCCTGTGAGCGCTACACTCAGAACTGGCAGCGATCGCACTAATGGCGCTTCTATAAATACTGGTACTGATACTAAAAACACCGCCGCCGCCAACACTAACCAAGTTTGGCGCACAGGCGTAGATATGGGTATAGAAGGAGATAAGGCGAGTGTAGATTCTAACTCTCTGATGCTTTTCTGCCCAACTTCAGTTGTGGGTAAATCAGTATTGATCGGTGTAGTCGGAATGGTGTAGGAAGACCAGGTATTATTAATCAACGTTTTTAATATTTGTTACTAAACTTTATTTTACTTAAGATATCACACTTAAAAATCCCCCCCCCAGGCATTTTTATTTTACCCAGATTTTGCCTAGATTGTTTATTGCACCCAAAGTTGGCACATTATGAGTGCTGGATGGTCTAATTTTTTTGATTCCTCAATCAGCAGACCCTTTCTTGGACTATTTTCCTGGAAAGGAACCCAGATACCTGTTTGTGTAATTGGTTGGGATCACAGTACACGTAATCGCGATCGCTAACACAGGTAAATTAAATGGCTATATCAAAACGTCAATGGTTCGGGATTTTAAGTGCAGCATCTGCGATTTTCTCAGTGACAGCGTTTCCGATAAAGGTTTTAAGTACCCAACCTAATCCAGGATTAGACGGGGTACAGCAACAAATGAATATCTTGCAAGCCATTTTTTTAGGCTTTGTGCAGGGAATGACGGAATTTCT
>REBL01000015.1 GCA_007692755.1 Nodularia sp. (in: cyanobacteria)
ATATCAGCTAAAAATACTGTGGTTTTGACCACGTTTTCAAAGGTTGCCCCAGATGCAATCAGAATAGCCTCCATATTAGCCATTACCTGCTTTGTTTGCTTGTTTATGTCATCTGTGTAGACGACATCACCGAGGCGGGGATCAATGGCAATTTGACCAGCTACGAAGATCATTTTACCGGAAGCAGCGATCGCCTGATTATATGGTCCCACTGGAGCCGGTGCGTTATCTGTGCGAATTACTTGACGAGTTATAAATATATCTTTTTCTAATGATGTTTCTGGCTGACCAATTTCCCCCTCAGAGGTTGTTGGCTGGTAAACTTCCCCATCAGGCATTATCGCACCAGTTAGGTCAGCGTTTTTAAAGGTAGCTCCATAGATATTTGCACCACTCAAGTCTACCTTCCTGAGACTTGCACCATCTAGATTTGCGTTCATTAAATCTACATTTTGCAGTTCTGCTTTATCTAAATTTATTCCTTGAAGACAGGCTTTTCTGAACTTTACGCCATTGAGGTTAGCAGCTCCCAAATCAGCCTCAGCCAGATTCATCCCAGAAAAATCTTTTTGTGATAAATTAACACTCCGAAGCTTGGTTAGCTGTAAATTGGCATTTTTGAGATTGACGTTTGTTAGGATTGCTTGACTGAAATCAGCCCCAAGCAAATTAGCATCACTCAAATTAGAACCCGTAAGTTTTGCTCTAACAAAGTTCGCGTTTTTAAAAGATGCTTCAGTTAAGTTTGCGGATTCTACCTTAGTGTCACTCAAATTAGTATTATCCAAGTTGGCATTACTAAAATTGGAGCTACTTAGATTTGCTTTACTTAACTTGGCGCTATCAAGGTTGGCATTACTGAAGTTGGCACCACCCAACTTCGCCTGACTCAAATCAGTACCACTCAAATCTGCCCAACTGAAATTTGCAGAAGCACTTTCCTGCAAACAACTTAAATTTCCACCTGTCAAAGATGCTCTAGTTAAGTTTGCGCCTCGAAGAGTTGCTTGGCTGAGGTTAACATTATTTAAATCAGCGCCAGTCAAGTCAGAAGAGGTTAGGTTGATTCCACTTAAATCAGCACCTGTGAGGTTTATTCCTCTTAAATTTGCACTACTAAAGTCCCGATGACCCTGTGCATATTTCTCCAACAATTCATTAGCATCCATAAAGCACCCTAAAATACGATTACCTCAGTATAATCGCAGAAATAAACTCTTCTCTTGGCGTTCTTGGCGACTTGGCGGTATGCGCTACGCGCACGCTACGCGAACGTCAATCAAAACCCAACCTCGGACGCAGCCCATAATGCCGATACCGCCAATAATCCCGCAGAATCCGGTCATGGTCAAAACATAAATGATTCGGCACACGCCAAGACTCAAAAACCCCCACATCCTTGGCATCATCACCCGCCATTGGTTCACCCGATGCTGTTGCCAAAAACACAATACTGATAGTATGCTGACGGCGATCGCGCTCAGGGTCAGAATAGACCAACAACTGTTCAATTAACTCCACCTGCAAACCCGTTTCTTCCTCAGCTTCCCGCCGCGCCGCCACTTCCACAGCCTCACCATAATCCACAAAACCACCAGGAATAGCCCAACCCAAAGGTGAATTGTGACGCTCAATTAACACTATCGGTCGATGTGGACGATCCACCAACTCAATGATGATATCCACCGTGGGCGCAGGATTTCTATAAGTCATACAATTTTGGATTTTAGATTTTAGATTTTAGATTTTGGTCATTGGTTATTAGTCATTGGGGAAAATATCCCTGATTTCGCCATATCCTTCCATCTTCAGATAGCTTTCAATGCTGACCTGACCATGATAGATTCTATGGGATCGCTCATTTCTATATTTGAAGTTAAATATGCCTTTTCCTAGATCCAGTGGTATTTTGCTGCATCCTACATCTTTTCCCAGCCGATTTGGTATTGGGGATTTAGGCTTAGAAGCCTATAAATTTATTGATTTTCTCAGAGAAACTTACCAGCAATATTGGCAAGTCTTACCTTTAGGACCAACTGGATACGGTAATTCTCCCTATGCTGCATATTCAGCAATGGCGGGAAACCCCATGCTGATCAGCCCGGAACAGTTGCAAGAGCAAAATTTACTAGCTGAGGAAGACTTTGCTAATTTACCAGTATTTAACGAATCTAAGGTAGATTACGACCAAGTAAACGAAATCAAGATTGCATTGCTCAAAAAAGCTTGCAAGAATTTCCAAATTAAAGCAACACCTTTCCAACAAAAGGAATTTGCCGGGTTTTGTGACAGCAAAGCTTATTGGTTGGATGATTACGCCTTATTTATGGCGCTCAAAGATGCTAATAATAATACCAGTTGGCATACTTGGGAATCCGAAATTGTCAAGCGTGAACCAGGTGCAATAGACCAAGCTAGGGAAAAATTAGCGGCTGAAATTTATTATTATAAGTTCGTCCAATTTGAGTTTTTCCGCCAATGGTCAGAACTCAAATCTTATGCCAACATGAGCGGGATTTACATTATTGGCGATATTCCTATCTATGTAGCCCAAGATAGCGCTGATGTCTGGGCGCATCCCCATATCTTTTGTCTAGACGAAGAAACTAGAGAACCCGCATTAATGGCGGGAGTTCCACCAGATTACTTTAGTGAAACTGGTCAATTATGGGGAAATCCGGTTTATAACTGGGAAGAATTACAAAAGCAAGACTTTAAGTGGTGGCTGGGTCGCTTTGAAGCGATGCTGGATTATATAGATGTAATTCGCATTGACCATTTCCGGGGGTTTGAGGCTTACTGGGCTGTGGAACGAGGAGAAGACACTGCAATGAATGGAGTGTGGATGAAAGCCCCCGGAGACCAGTTATTTGATGCAATTAAAGATAAATTGGGTACATTACCCGTTTTAGCGGAAGATTTGGGAGTAATTACCCCAGAAGTAGAAGCACTAAGGGATAAGTATGAATTTCCCGGTATGAAAGTTTTGCAGTTTGCTTTTGGTTCTGATCCCGGTAATTCGTTTTTACCCTTCAACTACACACGCAATGCTGTAGTTTATACGGGGACTCACGATAATGACACAACTGTAGGCTGGTTCAATCAAGCTAACGATTGGGAAAAGCGCAACTTATTACTATATTTAGGTTGCATCAGTTCTGAAGGTATCCACTGGGATGTGATTCGACTAGCTTTGAGTTCTATTGCTAATCAAGCAATTATTCCTTTGCAAGATATTTTAGGTTTGGGAACCGAGGCGCGGATGAATTTTCCCAGTACTGCTGAGGGTAACTGGGATTGGCGTTATCAGCC
>REBL01000166.1 GCA_007692755.1 Nodularia sp. (in: cyanobacteria)
TTTGTCCTCAGAAGCAGTAGCAATGGTTTTGCCGTCCGGGCTGAAACTCACACTAATGACAGCTTGCTGATGCCCCTCCAATTTATGCAGCAGTTCCCCCTGCAAGTTCCACAACCGCGCTGTTTTGTCCTCAGAAGCAGTAGCAATGGTTTTGCCGTCCGGGCTGAAACTCACACTATTGACTTCACCCTGATGCCCCTCTAAGCGATTGCGTTCTCTACCATCGAAAAGAACTTTATTTAATGCCTTAAATACTTCTGGATTAGTTGTGTTTTGACTTTTCAGGATTTTTCCTGCCCTAATTGCCGTGACAAAAGCATCTAATTCTTTATGTTGATTAAATAGAAGCAAGGAATATCTACCCAAAGATTCGGCTTGATTGAGTTCCGATTTTCGCCACTGTTGCCAAGCAAAAACCAAACTTCCCAATGCTATTACCAAAGCCAATGACGGAGCTAACAGGAACCTCAAAAAAAATCCCTGTTTTTTCTGCACTTTTATCGCTTCCCGACTTTTATCAATCAACTCCCTCTGTAAATCTGTCGCTGCCGGCTTTTTATTCTTTGTTTCTGCTGTCTTTAACCATGCTTCAGCAACAGCAAATTCAATTCCTCGTAACAACAAATCCGCATTTTTGGCTTTTTCATCCCATTCCTTGGCACGTTGTGACCATTTCGTGTGATTTCTGATATGTTCTCTATCTGTATCCAGCGTCCTCACCAACTCGTTAAAATTGGCAGAAAATTCCCCTCCATGCTGATTAAAATCGAGCCATTGCACATTTGCTAAAGCCGCCGGGAGTTTTTGTTTATCATCATCTGATAGAGGGCGATGTAGTATGGTCACAAAGCGTTTACCCAATTTTTGGGCATATTCCACTTCATTAGCACAATAGGCAGAGTTTACCGATTTAGGTGAAATGATAAATAAAAAGTTATCGGAACTGGCAATTCCTAGATTGATTTCCTCTTGAAAATCAGCCCCTGTGGCAATACTTTCTTGGTCAAACCAAGTCGTTTTTCCTAATTCTTGTAAAGAATCATTAATTTTCCGCGACAAGTCTGAATCAGCACGAGAATAGGAGATAAAAACTTCTAAAGAAGATTCTTCTGGTTTATCGAGACTGGCAGTAATAAACTCCTCTTGTAAAGTTAAGGGAGGATAATCTTCTCGCTGTTTTGCTACCTTTAACCAAGCTTCAAAATGTTGTCGGTTATAACCTCGTAATAAAAGACTAGGGTTTTTGTTTTGTCTTTGCCATTTTCGGGCTTTGACTAAGAGTATTTTATGTTTCTCATAGTATGACGGATCTTTTTTTAATTCTTGTAATAATTTATCAGCACTGCGAAGATATTCCTCTTCGCTGTCTGATTTAGTAAAATCAATAAATTGTAATTGCTTTAACTGTAACGGAATTAATTCTAAATCAGTTTCTGCAACCAACAAAGGAATAATCCGTTTATTATTCGCTAAAGCTAAATTTAATTCTTGTTGACAATATTCCGATTTCAAGGAATCTAAGGAAATCAAATAGACAAAATTATCTGCTCCTTCAATACCTTGATTAATTGCATCTGCAAATGCAGTTCCGGTTTTAATATCAGTTTTATTTGTCCAAACAGTAAAACTTTCACGCATTAAGGTTTTTCTGATTTTATCCTTAATTGCCTCATCTGTATCTGAAGCTGCTAGAAAAACTTGACTGAGTAGATTATGAGAATTTTTGATACTCTCACAAATAAATTCACAATGTAAATCTGTAGGAATACAAGGCTGTTGTTCTTCAGTGAATCTCTGCTTTAACCACTTTTCAGCTTTTCCCCTTTCTTCCCCAACCAAAAAATAATTAGTTTGTTGCTGATTCCTCGACCATTTCAAAGCTTTTAATAAAAAATTAGTATGCTGTTCAACATAATCTTTATCTTTATTAATTGCACTTAATAAACCTGTAAAAGCAGCAGATAAATCATCATTGTCCCGAAAATAAATCCAATTTATTTTACTAATTTCTGGATGCATATTTGGATAAATAGAATGCAGTCCTTCTTGTTTGTATTCTTGCCAGTTATCTATAGTTTTATCTGGGTTTCTTTGTTGCCAAAGTTCTTGGCTAATTTCCTCAACGTGAAGCAAGGGAATAATTCTTTTATTTAGCTTAATAGCCTGTTCAATCTCCTTGAGACAATAGGGTGAATTTACAGAATGAGGGGAGATAATAAACAAGAAATTATGAGCTTTTTCTATGCCATCATCAATTTGTTTTTGATAATCTACAGCTAAGGGAATATCGTTTTGATCAAACCAGACTTTTAAACCTGCTGCTGCCAACTTTTCGTTAAGATTTGTAGCAAAGGCTTTACTATCTGCACGTCCATAGGAAATAAAAGCATCATATATTATCTTCCTATCAGTGACAGACTCAGTATTCACTGAGTTCGGTTCCATTGCAGGCTTATCCATATAGTTAAGATTCCGTAGGGATTAGACTTTAAACCTTGTCCATCATGAAAAGTGGAGTTTTTGTCATTGCGACGTAAGGAAGCAATCTCACCATCTTGACTAAAAACTACAGTTCTCAAAGTAGACAAGGTTTAATTAACCAATAAACAATGTTGGTGCGTTATGGCGGTTATCAGTTTAAGTGAGATACAAGAACCCCACCTCC
This sequence comes from Nodularia sp. (in: cyanobacteria), assembly GCA_007692755.1. Lineage (GTDB taxonomy): Bacteria > Cyanobacteriota > Cyanobacteriia > Cyanobacteriales > Nostocaceae > Nodularia. The sequence goes on from REBL01000166.1 coordinate 2,666, forward strand.
AACCCCCCTCCCTCTTCGGGTTCACCAGTCGCCTACGTACGGTGGGAAACCCGCCTACAGCGCTGGTTCACCGCCGCGAGCAGGGGGCTATGATGTACTTCATTCAAGTGCATACCGCTATATGTATTTCATCTTAACGCACCCTAAAATACTTATTTTTTAACAAATCAAACCACATTCTGATATATTATTGCATTCTATCGATTGTACGATACTGAATCGCTTCTGCTATATGATTGGCTTTTAATTCCTCCTCCCCGGCTAAATCTGCAATAGTCCGCCCGACTTTGAGAATGCGATCGCTCGCCCTTGCAGATAAGCCTAATTTTCTAATTGCTGCTTCCAATAAACTGCGGCTAGTATCATCTAACTTGCACCATTTCTGAAGATGATGGCTTTGCATTTGAGCATTGCAACGCAGATTTGGTTCTCCTTGGAAACGTTTAACGGCGCGATCGCGTGCCTTTGTAACTCTCTCCAAAACCGAAGTTGAAGCTTCTCCCGTGGGTTGTTGGGTGATTTCCTCTGGTTTTAAACGATTAACCGCAATTTTTCAACAACCCAGCCACCGAATGAATCCGAGTCACTTCTAAAGATTCCGCAAACTCCAAAAGTGGTAAAATACCCCCTAAACGTGGAGCTAACATCGTTTTCCTGCAATGCCCATTTTTTGGGCTGTAGCCGCAATAGGTGAAACCACAGAGACAATTACACATCTTCCTCTCTGCGATTCCGCGCCGCTGCGTGATACAAATCCATATTTAGGAAATTTTGCCCTCCTGCTATATTTGATACTGGTTTATGAGTTGGCGACATCTTCCTAAAGGTGTTTTTGCCCTATTCTGGAGGCAGAATTTCTCAGTCTGGGAAAGAATGTAGAGATGTTCCCTGAAAGGTTTCTACAAGGGTTCCGGTATTGGTACATCAGAAACAATAGAAGCTATTTTAAACAAACATCAAGCACTAACTTTGAGTAATGTAATACCATAAAACCAACCCAAGAACCAAAGTTTTCAAACACCCTCTTAGGCAATCGCAAAACTTTTTGGTCTACTGAGTGTAGATAAATTTAAATCCTAAAATGGCAGAGTTACGATGAATTTTGTTCCCTTTCCAGTTGTGGAATTGCAGTTAATATTGCCATTATGTTTATCAACAATAATTTGGTAACTAATAGCTAATCCTAGTCCTGTTCCTTTACCTACAGGTTTGGTTGTAAAAGATGGCTCAAAAATTTTAGCTTGCACTTCAGGCGGGATACCAAGAGCATTATCTTCGATGTAAATGATCACGGATTTTTGTTGATCATCGAGTGATGTAGTGATGGTGATTGTATAAGGGTAAGAACTAGCTATATTCGCCTTTCTTTGGTTTGCGTGCAGGTCCTCAAAGGCATCAATAGCATTGGCGATCATATTCATAAATACTTGGTTGAGTTGTCCAGGATAGCAAGTAATCGCAGGTAAATTGCCATACTGTTTAATAATCTCAATTTTTGGGCGATCGCCTTGATCTTTCAATCTATGTTTTAATAGCATTAAAGTACTATCTATGCCTTCGTGAATCTGAAACTCCACCTGAGATGTAATATCAGAGCGAGCAAAGGTTCTCAAGGACAAGCTAATGTCCTTCAGCCGATTAATACCTTGGTACATTGATCCTAAAATTTTGGGTAAATCTTCAATCATATACTCTAAGTCTATTTCTTCCACAAGTGCTTCAATTTCTGGATCTGGTTGTGGTAGCTTTTCTTGTTGGAGATTGACCAAATTCAGAAGATCCTGCACATAGTTTTCAATATGAGAACAATTTATACTAATAAACCCAATAGGATTATTAATCTCATGGCCAATACCTGCAACCAGTTGTCCCAGAGTGGACATTTTTTCACTTTGAATAAGTTGTAATTGAGTTTGTTGTAGTTGCTGTAGAGATTGCGATAATTCTAGAGTGCGTTCTTCTACTCTATATTCTAGGGTGCGGGTGAGATGAGAAATTTTCAGATGTAACTTTAATCGGGCAATGACTTCTTCTTGTTGAAAGGGTTTAGTAATATAATCGACTGCACCTATTTCCAGTCCTTTGACCTTATCTGTGGCATCAGATAAAGCCGTCATAAAAATTACTGGTACATTCTCAGTATGGGGATTAGCTTTCAATCTGCGGCAAGTTTCAAATCCATCTATACCTGGCATCATCACATCAAGGAGAATTAAATCAGGATGGGCGTATTCTGTTTGTTCAATTGCCGATTCTCCATCTGTGGCCATGAGAGCTTTCCAACCACATCCTTTAATTGCCTCTGATAGCACTTTCAGATTATTGGCATTATCATCCACTAATAGAATATAGCTTGGCTGTGCAAGAGAATCGGTGATCATTGACGTGACTCCGTGATGACAAATGTTTGCAGAAATTTACGGATTTTTGCTGTTTGAAAGTTGGCAGTAAGTTGGCTCAACTCACTGACGAAGGGTATGAGTTGACTATTTTGCTGAATTAGCTCTTGGAGAATTACCTCAATTGCTGGAATATCTCCCATCATTGCCAAATGGTAAAGTTGCTGCAAAATATCTTGTGATGGCAAAACAAATTCAGTCTCAGATGGCGGTTGTTGAGGCGTGGATTGGTCATAAATCCATTCAACTTTGAGCAGTGATACCAGTGCATTGAATAGTTCATCGATTTGCAAAGGTTTGGGCAGAAATGCCGTTGCGCCCGATTGTAAACTGCGTTGGCGATTTTCTTCAAACACGCTAGCACTAGAGACAATAATGGGGATAGAAGAAGTTTGCGGATTTGTTTGTAAATGAACCATCAGTTCAAAACCATCCATGTTAGGCATAGCTAAATCCAGTAAAATCACATCTGGATGGTATTCATTTACTATTTGTAGTCCCTGTTTACCGTCCGTTGCTTCCCAGATTTGACAACCCACTTTTTGCAGAAGACTGTTCAACATAGAACGGTGATTAGCATCATCATCCACAATCAAAATTTGTGGTGCCTTGCCGCTAATACCAACTACTTTCTGTGAAGTTACAGAGTAAGTGTAGCTTGTCGTAGCCATCGGATTTGTCTGCCAATCATGGTCAACTGGGATGGGAACTGTTAAATCTAGCCAAAACAAACTTCCTTCACCTACGCGACTCTGCACCTGAATTTTACTACCCATCAATTTCGCAATTCTTTGACTAATGGCTAATCCCAAACCAGTACCTTCAGATTTATGCTTGATATTACCTACTTGCTCAAAGGCTAAAAAGATTTTCTCGAATTGGTCTGCTGACATACCAATTCCAGTATCTTCAATCTGGAAACGAATTGTCTGATGGGTATTATCTGGAAGTTGTTGGTCAATGACATCTATTTTGAAAGTGACGCTACCAGTGTCTGTAAATTTAATCGCATTGCCTAGTAAGTTAATCAACACTTGCCGTAGCCGCTTTTCATCTACTTGAATGGCAACTGGTAGGCGATCGCCAATTAAAATATTAAATGGAATTTTTTTCTGTTTGGCACGGATACGACAAATCTCAGTGACACTGTGTAAAAATGTAGGCAGATGTACATGAGTGGGAACTAATTCTAATTTACGAGCTTCAATTTTTGACAAATCCAGAATGTCATTAATTAACATCAACAGATGTGTCCCACATTCGTAGATTATATTTACTCCTTCTAGGTTTTTATCGGTTAAATTAGGCGAGGCTTCTAATACTTGAGCAAAACCCAAAATGCCATTAAGTGGTGTGCGGAGTTCATGGCTCATATTGGCCAGAAATTCGCTTTTGGCTTGATTTGCAGCATCGGCAGCTTCCTTGGCTTCTAGTAGTTCCTGGGTACGTTCTTGGACTTTGAGTTCTAGAGTTTTGGAATAATCTAAAAGTTGACTATTGGCTATGGCTAATTGTTGATTTGCTTCTTCTAATTTCTGCTGTTTATAAGCGTTGGTTGTGGCAATGACGCTGGCAATAAAAGCGGCTAAAGTAGGGGTAATAGGAATCAGCACACCACGCAAAAATATGCCGTAGCCACCTCCTAGAATTGCCCCACTAATACCCACAGTAGCCCAGAGAATTTTTCCCCCTGGTATCTTGAGTTTGGTATGCATACTAGCTAACCACCAACTACCCCCAGAACCAGCCACAGACAAAAGAATAATCCAAAGTAACGCCATGCTACCAGAAACACCACGCAAATTGGCTTTACCTGTTTTGGCCCCGCGTATGAGTTGGTGAGCAATATTGGCATGAATGACTATACCAAATGTTGGTTTTTGGGCAGAAACCAAAGAAGAACTAAAAGGAGTGCTAAAAAAGTCATTGGTACTAGCAGCAGATGAGCCAATAAACACCATGCGATCGCGCATTAAGTCTGGTGCAATTTTTCCAGCTAACACGTCACGCATGGTAACTGTGCGAAATGCAGTTTCTGAACCATGCCAGTTGAGTAGAATTTGATAGCCGCCTAAATCAGCATCTCTATAACCTGCTTCGAGATTTTGCAGTGGTATGTGTATTTGCTGACCCAAGCGAAATTTCTGCTGCTGTGGATCAACGGATTCTAAGGCAATGTTTTCCGCTTCTAGATACTTAAGTGCCACAAGAGTAGCCAATCCAGCTTTAATCTGGCCTTCTTCTTTCTCATCGATGGCTGTCAACAAAGCGCGACGGACAAAGCGATCGCCATCCAAGACCAAATCAGCTAATCCGACTTGGCCTTTTTTTTTCAGTTCTGGTGGCGGATTGACACGTTCACCGGTAATTTTCTCCACTCCAATTAAATTCGGAGTCGTGCGAAAAATTTCTACAAGTTTTTCATAACCATCACCCTCTGGTAAATCCCGATAAAGATCCAAACCGATGGCGCGGGGTTGTTGTGAGCGAATTTTTTCTAATAATTGCGCTAGAGACTCATCTGGAATTGGCCATTTACCCACCGATTGAATATCACGTTCATCTATGGTGACAATGACAATTTCATCCGCGATCGCACTAGACGATTGCTGACGTACCCATTGATCACGAATTTTCCATTCCAGTAAATTAAAAAATCCCAAAGATTGCCCAACAATCACAGTTAAAGCAACAGTGGGAGTAATTATGAAAACGCTACGAGTGCTTTGGATAAAAGATTGGAATTTGCGCCACATATTTGCGCCACACGCTTAAATAATATTGGTTAGCATTGGGGACTGGGAATAAAGAAAATGTTTGTCTCCCTGTATCCCCTACGTCCCCTGTTCTGATTTCTACTTAGCAGATGTTAATAACGGAGCTTTTACAATCTCCTTCAAGCTAACTGAAGAAAGAAGTTCTTCCCATTGCTTGGATATCTTTGCATTGTTGGGTTCAGCAGTGTGTAATGTTGCCAATGTTGCCACACAGTCATACCACACACCGTTTTTACCAAAAGCAGTCGCTCGCTGTAATCCGTCTTCCTGCTGCATTGCTTTTGCCAGTTCAGCAGTAGGCTGGATGCGCTGAATCCAACCGTCAACATAAGGTGTACTGGGGCTGAGTGTGCCATCCACTTTCAGGGCTAAAAACCATTGGTAGTTTTTACCGACTGCTAAAGCGGGGGCATTGGCTGGTAAGGGAATTGACATCACTCCTGTTTTCCCGGCAACAGATACATTCATTTGATGCAATGTATTGCCAGCTTCATCCTTGAGGCTGAATATGGCTGTTTCTGCCTGAGTAGTAGGAAGATAGACCAGAATGCTGGGACGTTCAGATACGGTTGTACCGTAAAAGCTTTGGGGTAAAAGCGCGATTAAGGCTGCTGGGCTTGCGGCTCCTACGGTTGCCGGATTTAAATGATAAGTCCCAACGCGAGAAGCTCCGCCACTGGCTTGTCGGGGAGCGCCTCTATCGGTGTTAGGTGTAAATAAATTACCTCTGGAAGCTCCGCCACTAGCTTGTCTGGGAGCGCCTCTATCGGCGTTAGGGGTAAATAAATGACCTCTGGAAGCTCCGCCACTGGCTTGTTTGGGAGCGCCATTTTCCCTTGGTGGAGTAAATGTAATAGCGTAGGCACTGCTCCAAGTACTGCCAGCCACCAGAGCGATGATGCTCAATGTACTAGCTAAATATCGACATTTCATGGTGTTGATTGTCATAGTTAGGTGATAGTAAATACATTTATTCTGTTTGAGCAATAAGTGATTGAATTGCTCTGAAAAACATCAAAATGTGTATATACCTGATTGGTATTATAACCAAGTCATGTCTGATTTAATGTAAAATTACGCATTATTTTTGAAAGTATAAGTGAGTGTATTTACTTTATTTAAAGCCAATTACCAACCAGAACAAAAGCCGACCAAAAGAAAGGATGATCAAAATCAGTTTGCCGAATTAAGTTGATTTGGGCTTGCCGCAGGGCTTCGGCTTTAGTTATGTGGGACTGTCGTAGTTGTTCATAGAAAAGCGTCATCAGTATTTTGGCGGCTCTATCTTTCACAGGCCAGAGAGTGGCAATAGTGGAACGCGCTCCGGATTTGACAGCCAACCCTGCTAATCCCAGGACAGCGCGATCATCTCCAGTTGCTGTATCACAAGCACTTAGGACTAATAATTCGATGGCTTTGGATGAATCACCACTGCGATTTTTCAGGAGTTCAGACAACTCTTTGACATTTACTTGTCCATCCCATGTCAGTAAGAATGTATCTTCAAGACGAGAGCTAAACTGTCCGTGGGTTGCCAAATGAATCACGTCAGCATGACTGGATTTCAGGCGATCAGCGAGGGCTTGACTGGTGAATTGCTGATTCAATAACATCAAAGATGGTACTGTCCGGGAAATTTGCTTTACTTCTGATTCCACATCTGGCAAGGCACTAAAACCACCACGAGGTTGACTAATACCACCAACGATCGCCTGAATGTTTTTTTGCTTGAGTGATTGGGCGGCCATTAGTTGTAACCCTGGTGAAAGGGCGACAGCATATTTTTCAATCAGATATTGCTGGCCATCAAATAAAGCAGCTATGGGTATATTGCGTAATTTCCCATCTAAAACAAACACCAATGTTTGAGTATTGTGAAATGCTTGATCTTGTTCTGCTGGACGAATGAGCCAATTGTAAATCTGTTGGGACAATCGCACCCGCTCTTGAGTATCGGAAACAGGGTTGAGCGCCATGAGGAAATTATCAATAGTTTGCTCAATTTCTGCTTGTGGTTTGGGTGTGAAATAATAACGCAGAGGTTGTCCAGCTTGAGAAAGAATTACTGCCAAGCGATCGCTCAGGATAATCGGATAAATTACAGTAGCTGTGGGGTCAACTTGATCAATTTGCTGCGCTTGATCTAAACAAGCTTCGCGGAAAAAGTTATCCAATTCCGCAATTTGCAATGATTCAATTAATTCTCGCGCTTGCACCAATGCGGTTTGAGTTGGTTGTTCATCTAAAAGTAAACTCACCAATTCCCGATACACAGGCTCTACACTTTCGCGGAAAGAAAACTGCACATCGGGATTGACGGCTACCATATCCCCTCTTAGTGCTTTTAATGACTGCACTGCCTCTGTATAAGCCGCAATTGCTTCCGGACGTTTACCTTGCTGTTTATATAACTGTCCTACTTGCGATGCCGATTGAGCAATAATATCTTCAGCTTGGAGTTGACGGGCAATATTCAGGGATTGTTGAGTTAATTCTCTGGCCTCAGACCACTGGTTTGTCCGGCTGTAGAGTTGTCCCCACTGATAAAGAGCATAAGCTTGGGCGGCTTGATCTTGAATTTGTTGTGCAGATTTGACCGTAGCGGCCATCAGTTGTGCTACATCTTGCCTGGGTATAATTTGCTCAGAATTTGTCAACCGATTCAAAGTAGCGACAAAATTAATTGCCGCATAGAGGGAACTATGGCTAGGTGGTAATTCTAACAACTGTTGTCGTAGTTGAGGGGCTAGGGGAATGGCATATTCAATTTTGTCGTAATCCACCAATAATTTGAACTGAGCTAAACGCGCTTGTAGCGCTTCATTCGGGTTCTTGGCTGCGGTTTGCGCGTCTTGAAAATAATTTAATGCTGCTTCCGGGTCTTGGAAATCAGAAGCAACTTTCCCTAGAGTGGAAAGAATAGAACTTAACTGAGTTTTAGCGTCAATTTTGTAGGCTATGGCCAGACTTTCTGTTAAAACTGGCTCACTTTCTTGATCACCAATGGCGTGTAAAGCCAAACCCAGCGATCGCAACCCACTGACTTTCACTTCCGAATCAGGTAAATCACGCAGCTTTTGAGTAATAATTTTCAATTGCTGTTTTGAGCGGCGATAAAAGCCCAACTTTTGTAAAGCTTGCGCCTGATTGATTTGACTACCTAAACTGCCTGTGGTATCGCCGGCTTGCTCATAATATTTTTGAGCTTGTTGCCAATTTTCCAGGGCAATTTCTGCTTGACCAGTACGTAGTTCTAAATTAGCTTTGGTATTCAGTATTTGCGCCCAGATAATTGCATCAGCAGCAGGTTGAGCCGTGGACAAAATTTTCATGCTTTGCTCAAGAGATTGTCTGGCTGCTGGCCACTGATTGAGTTCTTGTTGGGCGATGGAAAGATAACTTAAACTCAGGGCTTCATGGTTGCGATCGCCTTGGATACGATACTCTTGTATTGCGGTTTGCCAAATTGTCACAGCCTCGGCAAAACGTCCACCTTGATAGAGGTTTCGTCCTTGTTCTAACTTATTAGTAGACTGAGAAACAGAGACAACAGCAGGTTGGACTGGTGATGACGCTTTTACAGGCGTAATAATAAATGCTAAACACAAAGTAAAAATACTAACAGTGGCATATAGCCAAGAATTTGGTTTGATTCGCAAAGCCATAATGATCGTATAGAAGGTTTTAATAACGATTATTCGTAACACCAATGTTTGTATAATCACTTATATTACATATTACCCAAATGATTATGTAATTTATCAGCGTTAGGTTTATTTGTGTTAACTTACTTAGACTATTGAGTAAGCATTAGCACCAATGCCGAAAAATACTGTTTGCTAAGTAAGTCAATTAAGGAGAAGGGTGTTGGTGAAGCTAGTTATTAATGGAACAGCCATAAACTCAGGAGTTGTTCAGTCAATATTCAACCTGCATCTGCAATGCGGTTTTTTAATATTAGTAATATTATGCAACTATCATCAGGCGATCGCTCAAACTTCTCATTCCCAAAATTTACCGCCTGGCCGCATAGAAAATATTCCTGTAACTCCCTTACCATCGGATGTACTCCCACAACCAGCCAACCAAGAGCAATTACTTCCTCCCCCAGAAATACCGGATCAGTCAACTCTACTAGAAACTGATCCTGATGCTAAATTTCCCATCGAACGCATCGCAGTTGTTGGTAGTACAGTTTTTTCCCCAGAAGACTTTGCTGCGGTTACAGATTCCTTTGTCAGACGAGAGATATCCTTTGCAGAACTGTTGCAAATCAAAGATGCGATCACCAAACTCTACACTGATAACGGTTATGTAACTACTGGGGCTTTAATTCCACCACAGACAGTAGAAGCCGGGGTGATTACAATTCAGGTAGTAGAAGGTAGTTTGACAGAAATTCAAATTTTGGACAATCGGCGGTTACGTAGTCAATACATCCGCGATCGCATTTTACTTGGTGCTGGTAAACCCCTGAATTTACCGCACTTAATGGAAAGGCTGCAACTACTCCGCCTTGATCCCCGGATTCAAAACTTATCAGCTGAGTTGCAAATGGGTGTAACTCCAGGAACCAATATATTACAAGTTGAAGTTCAAGAAGCCGATACATTCTCTCTGACCACAACTTTAGATAATGGGCGATCGCCTAGTGTGGGTAGTCTTCGCCGGGGTGTGGAACTACGAGAAGCTAATTTATTAGGTTTAGGCGACACCCTGAATTTATCCTACGCCAACACTGATGGCAGTAACACAATACATTTAGATTACGCCCTACCAATTAATCCTCAAAATGGTACTATCTGGTTTAACTTAAACAGAGGATGGAATCAAGTCATTGAAGAACCATTCAGTGTCTTAGATATTCAGTCAAATATCAAGTCTTATGAAATCGGTTATCGTCAACCACTCCTACAAAAACCTACTCAGGAAGTAGCCGTGGGGCTATCCTTTTCTCGTCAAGCCAGCCAAACTAAATTAGGACTGGATGATATTGGCGGGTTTCCTTTATCACCCGGTGCAGATGCAGACGGAAACACCAAAATTTCGGCTTTACGCTTTACCCAGGAATATACCCAACGCAATAATCAGCAAGTTTTTGCCGCGCGATCGCAATTTAGCTTAGGTGTAGATTGGTTTGGTGCCAATATGAATCAAGATGCCCCAGATAGCCGCTTTTTTGCTTGGCGGGGACAAACTCAATGGGTGCGACAGTTAGCACCGGAAACATTATTTTTAGCTAGAGGTGATTTTCAACTAGCAGCAAATTCTTTAGTACCTTTAGAACAATTGGGTTTAGGGGGAAAAGCAAGTGTCCGGGGCTATCGCCAGGATACATTATTAACAGATAATGCTGTACTGCTTTCAGCAGAATTGCGGTTGCCAGTTTTACGTGCTGCCAACATCGGAGGCGTGCTACAACTAACACCATTCATCGATGTGGGTAAAGGCTGGAATACCCAAGGCGAAAATCCATCTACAAGCACTTTGATTGGGACTGGATTAGGTTTGTTGTGGCAACAAGATAATAATTTCTCAGTTAGGTTAGATTGGGGCATTCCTTTGATATCCGTAGAAGGTGACAGGCGATCGCTCCAGGAAAAAGGCTTGTACTTCTCAATTCGATATTCGCCGTTTTGATACAGCCATCCTCGTCATGATTTAGACAATTTCACAAGCAAACTCAAAAATGAAAACAACCTTGACCAGCATATTGAGAAGTGGCATAGTTTTGGGTGCTGCACTCTTCTGGTGTAGTAATAGCAACGCCCAGGTAACACCAGACGGTACTCTCAACACTACAGTATCTCCCAGTAATAATAACTTTACTATCCTCAACGGTACTCAGCAAGGAAATAACCTCTTTCATAGCTTCAGTCAATTCTCTATACCTACAGGTGGTTCTGCCTTATTCAACAATGCCATTGATGTGCAAAATATCTTCGCCCGTGTCACGGGTGATACTATCTCGAATATCGACGGTATGATCAGCGCCAAAGGTAGCGCCAATCTTTTCCTGTTGAATCCTGGGGGTATCCTGTTCGGGCCCAACGCTCAATTGAATATTGGCGGCTCCTTTGTTGGTACAACTGCCAATAGTATTCAGTTTGCTGATGGGGTAGAATTTAGTGCGATCGATACCACAGTAGCTCCCTTGTTAACCATCAATGTCCCTGTTGGCTTGCAATTTGGTAGTAATCCCAGGCCAATTACCGTCCAAGGCGCAGGACATAATGCCCGATTAAGCGACTCAATACCAGTTTCCGGGCTAAATATCGATACCAGAGGATTACAATTAAAACCGCAAAAAACTCTAGCATTAGTGGGTGGGAATGTTCATGTAGATGGAGGTTTACTCTCCGCACCAGGAGGACAAATAGAATTAGGTAGCATCACTAGCGGAAACGTCCTTCTCAATTCTAGCCCTCAAGGATTTGCCCTTGCGTATCCCGATGCTGCAAGTTTTGGCAATATTCAGATTACTCAACGAGCTTTAGTATCTACACGCGATTTCAGTGAAGCAAGAGGAGGAAGCATTAAAATTCAGGGGAAACATCTCAGCATCCGAGATGGTTCTTTGATATTAATCCAAAATCGTAGTCACCAAACTGCTGGTGATATTGTCATTAATACGACAGAGCTTTTCGATATCATTGGTAAATCTCCTGATTTTGATAGTTCTAGCAGTTTAGTTAATGAAACTGTATCCTCTGGTGCAGCCGGAAATATTGTGATTACTACCCCACGATTGAATATTGATCGGGGTGGGTATATTTTTAATCGTACTTTTAGTACAGGATCGGGTGGTAACGTTGTCGTTAACACTGATGAAACACGAGTTAACGGTTTTGCGTCTGGCGATCCTTCTGCTTTTCGCGCCGTCAGCCAAATATTAGCTTCTTCCTATGGGAATGGAAAGGGGGGAAATATTGCCATTTCCACTCAAAACTTAGCTATTTCTGCTGGAGGCAATATAGCAGCAAGACCTTATGCTTTCGGCAATGGCGGTAATATAAATGTACAGGCCGATACAATTCAGGTAACGAGTGCCGGAACTCCACGTGGCAATTATTTTAGTCTTTTGTCTACTGCCACATTCAGTGCTGGTGATGCCGGAAATTTGACAATTAATACCCGTAACTTATCGATTGCAGCTGGCGGTAGAGTCTCTGCTTCTAGCATAGTTTTAGGAAATGCAGGTTCAATCACTATAAATGCATCGGAACGAATTGATGTCAATGGGATCAAAGATGACGAAAATCCCAGCTATATTGGTAGCGCTGTTCGTCCTTTTGGCTCCTTTAGGGAAATTTCTCAAGCTAATTCCGGTAATACTACTATTAGTGCGCCAATTATTAATATTACTGATGGTGCAACGGTTTTTGTGGAGAACCTTGGCGCTGGGATGGCGGGAACTCTGCAAATTAGTGCCAATACCCTCAAACTCGACAACAAAGGCAACATTTCGGCATCCACAAAAGCGGGAGAAGGAGGCAACATCGACCTCCAGGTACAGGATATATTACTAATGCGTAATGATAGTTTCATTAGTGCAGAAGCAGGTGGTAGTGGCAATGGTGGTGATGTTACCATCAAATCTCCCATAGTTATAGGTTTAGCCAACAGTGATATTATTGCTAACGCCTTTGAGGGTAGCGGTGGTAACATTCAAATCACCACTCAAGGTTTGTTGGGATTAGAGTTTCAAGAAAAACTTACACCCGCAAGTGACATTACTGCCAGTTCTCAATTTGGCGTTAGTGGTACTGTTCAAGTCAATACTATTGGGGTTGATCCTAATTCTGGCTTAGTTGAACTACCAGCAAATGTGATTGATCCCTCGCAACAAATTGTCACAGGCTGTGCTGCAAATCAAGGTAGTAGTTTTGTGTTTACGGGACGAGGTGGTGTACCCCAAAATCCCAATCAACAAGTTTGGAGCGATCGCACTTGGTCGGATGTCCGTGATCTCTCTACATTCCAGGAAAGTAGACCAGTAGTAGTGCAAACACCTCAATCATCAGATACCCTTGTTAAAGCTACATCTTGGCATCGTAACCCACAGGGCAAAATTGAGTTAGTTGCAACCCCATCCTCTAGCTATACTCAGCAATCATTATCCTGCTCTGCCATGACTCAGAGTTAATTTAGAGACTTCCAAGTAAAAAAAATCTTCCATTGGGATTGTTGACCGTTAACCAGTCAACAACTTTAAGCGAAATAATTTATTTTTTGGAGTTCCCTTGTATCACTTCCGGGCAATGCATCCTTCCCTGTTCACTTTTCCCTGTTATAACTACTCAAAGGACTTTCTCTTTCTGTTCATAAAAGTGTCATTAAGAGAATACTAATATGAAAAAACAAGCCAACTGAATCATGAAAATACTCCCTGTTTGTTTGGGTTCTGTGCTGTTGCCATTAGGAATCATCTTGCTGACTAAAAACTGTGCCTATGGTCAAATCACTCCAGATCAGACACTCAACACCACTGTTTCCCAAACTGGCAACAACTTTACCATCACTAAGGGTAGCCCTGCCAACAATAACTTATTTCACAGTTTTGGTCAGTTTAATCTTCCTACGGGTAGTATAGCCACCTTCGATTTAGTCAATACACCTAATGTATCTACTATCTTTAGTCGTGTAACTGGAGGTAGTATTTCTCACATAGATGGCTTGATGCAAATTAGCAATAGCCACAACCCTGTCAGTTTATTTTTGATCAATCCTAGTGGGATTATTTTCGGACCCAATGCCCAACTAAATATCACTGGGTCGTTTGTGGGTACAACTGCAACCAGCATTAAGTTTGCTGATGGTATGGAGTTTAATGGGGGCAACCCGACAACAGCACCGCTATTAACAATGAGTGTACCAGTGGGCTTACAGTTTGGGAAAAATTCAGGTGCTATCGCCCTGGAAAACTCCAATAATGGTATTCCTCAAACTCCCATAGGCTTAGAAGTAGATGCAGGTAAAACCCTGGCTTTACTGGGAAATAATATTAATATCACAGGCGGAGTTCTCAGAACCTTCAATGGCTTAATCGACCTTGGTAGCGTCAATTCAGGACAAGTTAATCTCACACCAGCCCCCCAAGGATGGACATTTGATTATTCCCAGGTTGCAGCATTCAATCACATCAATTTGACTGAAAATGCACAAGTATTAGGCTTGGGTTCGGGAAATAGCGCAATACAAATCCAAGGTAAAGATATCAACTTGGACGCTTCAGGCGTTTCCACTGTCAATGAAGGTGTTTTCTCCTTCGATCAAATTACGATTAATGCAGCTGGAAAACTCAATTTAGCAGATGGAGGACGAATCAACACTTTCAACAGCAGTACAGGGAAAGGTGGAAATATTGTAGTCAATGCCGTTGAATCTATCTCAGCTAAGGGATTTGAGCTTTCTGATCCTTCATTAGCCACATCAATTTTTTCTAGTTCAGACAGTGCGGGACAGGCGGGAGATGTGACTATCTCTACTGAAAAACTCACAATGGCTGGTGGTGCTACTATTCTGTCAATTACTCTGTTTACTGGTAATGGTGGCGATGTAAAAATTGATGCTTCAGACTCAATAGATGTGTCTGGAATTAATCATGTGACATTTCTGCCCACCACCATCACATCATCTACACTAGGTTTTGGTAATGCTGGAGATTTGACAATCACCACAGGTAAATTAACAGTGCGAGATGGCAGTTTAGTCACCTCCTCAACTGGATCTACGGGCAATGCGGGGAATCTCCAGATTGTCGCTTCAGATTTGATTGAAGTCAGTGGGACATCACAAAATGGGATATTGAGTAGCAATATTGGATCTAATGTACTACGGCTCGATCCTGTCACCCGCGCAATTTACGAACTACCTGAATTTCCCAGTGGTAATGCCGGAGGAGTAATTTTGATGACACCTCAATTGCGTGTCCTGGATCGAGCTGACATTGGGGTGAAAAATGAAGGTACAGGTAATGCAGGTAATTTTGAGGTTTATACTGACTCAATTTTCCTCACTGATGGCGGTACAATTTCCGCAGCTACACAATCTGGAAACGGTGGTAATCTGCTGCTCAATGCTCAACAATTATTATTCATGCGCGATCGCAGCCAAATTTCTGTAGAAGCTCAAGCAGCAGGTAATGGGGGCAATATTACACTCAACACTCCCGTAATTGTGGGTTTAGAAAACAGTGATATTATCGCTAATGCAGTCCGGGGAAGCGGTGGTAACATCCAAATCACTACTCAAGGTTTGTTTGGCTTACAGTTTCGAGAACAACTTACACCAGAAAGTGACATTACCGCCAGTTCTCAATTTGGCATTAGTGGCACTGTGCAAATCAATACAGTAGGCATTGACCCCAATTCCGGTTTAGTCGAACTACCTGCTAATGTTACTGACCCATCCCAACAAATTGCTATAGGTTGCATGGGTAGTGAAGGCAGTCGATTTGTTGCCATTGGTAGAGGTGGTGTACCCCAAAATCCTAATCAACAAATTTGGAGCGATCGCACTTGGTCTGATATTCGTGATATTTCTGCGTTCCAAACAACAGGCAATACCAATGCCCAAATCCCAGAATCTTCACCAACTCTCCTCCAAGCTACAGGCTGGCATCGAAATCATCAAGGCCAAGTTGAGTTAATTGCAACCCACTCTTCTACACAACTGCAATCGCCTTTGACCTGTTCTGCCATGCCAAATCATCAATCCTAAAATCAATTGTGCGTATCCTGGTGATTATCTCTGCTTACTATTTTAAGAAAACTATTATCAAAGGAAATTGTGTAATGAAAATGCTTGCGGTAGGCTGGAATATAGGCAATCAAATATTACTAAATGTCATACTGCTGCCATTAGGAATTTTCCTCGGCATCGACTTTGCCAATGCTTAAATTAACTCAGATAGTAGTCTGAATACTACTGTCTCTCAAAATGGGAATCACTTCACAATTACCAATGGTAGTGCTTCAGGCAATAATTTATTTCACAGTTTCAGTAATTTTTCTGTCCCTACTGGTGGTTCAGCCACTTTTGATTTAGTAAATACATCTAATATTTCTACTATATTTAATCGCGTGACGGGTGGGAATGTATCTCATATTGATGGGATGATACAGATGATTAATCACAGTAACCCTGTCAGCTTGTTTTTAATCAATCCCGCCGGAATCGTCTTTGGGGAAAATGCCAGCCTGAATGTCAGTGGTTCTTTTGTTGGTACAACTGCTGAGAGTGTAGTCTTTGCTGATGGATTCAAATTTAATGCAAGCGACACGACAACACCCCCATTATTAACCATGAGTGCGCCTGTGGGATTGCAACTCGGAGCCAATGCGGGAGCAATTCGCACCGAAGGAACACCAGCATCTAACTTCTTTCTTCGCCCCTCGCAAACCTTCCAAGCGCAAACTTTAGCATTAGTAGGGAGTGAAAATGCGGTTGGTTCAGGTGGAAATATTAATATTCGAGGCGATCGCTTGCGTGTGTTTAACGGCGGACAAATCACTTCATCTAGTTTGGGGCAAGGTGCAGCTGGCAGTGTGAATTTACAAATTAAAGATATAGAAGTACAAGGCATTTCCCAACCTTTATTTGATACTCGTCAGCTACCCAGTACCATCACAGCCGCCTCAGCCAATGCTTTTACTGCTCAGTCAGTTAATATCATTGCTGATAGTTTGCGTGTCCGCGATCAGGCAGAAATTAGCGTCAGCAATTCTGGAACAGGAAATGCAGGTAACTTAAATATCCTGGCTCGTCATATTTTCCTTGACAATGAAGCCAGTCTCAAAGCAGAAGTGAATGGCGGTGGTCGTGGCAATATCCGACTCTTCGCCAGTGATTTTCTCCTCCTCCGCAACGGCAGTAAAATTATTACCAATGCTGCTGGTGCTTCTACAGGGGGAAACATTAATATCAATGCTGATTTGATTGTGGCTGTCCCCAAGGAAAACAGTGATATTTCCGCTAATGCTGTCATGGGAAGCGGTGGTAACATTCAAATCACCACTCAAGGCTTGTTTGGCTTACAGTTTCGCGAACAACTCACACCAGAAAGCGACATTACCGCCAGTTCTCAATTTGGTATTAGTGGTACTGTTCAAGTCAATACAGTAGGCATTGACCCCAACTCTGGTTTAGTCGAACTACCTGCCAATGTCAGCGACCCATCCCAACAAATTGCTACAGGTTGTATGGGTAGTGAAGGTAGTCGATTTGTCGCCATTGGTAGAGGTGGTATACCGCAAAATCCTAATCAACAAGTTTGGAGCGATGTCTACGACGGGCTACGCCTACGCACTTGGTCGGATGTTCGTGATCTCTCTGCATACCAGCAAACACAACCTATAAAATCCCAAATACCAAAATCTCCCGAACTACTTGTTCAAGCTACATCTTGGCGGCTAAATCCGGAAGGAAAAATTGAGTTAGTTGCAAATAAAGCTTCTACTCAGGTGCAACTACCCTTTATCTGTGCAGCAACGCCCAAAGGTTAGCTTGATATCATATCATCTACGATCAATCACTTAAATAGTGTCCTAGATTATTGCATCCTATCGATGGTGCGGTATTGAATCGCTTCAGCTATGTGATTGGCTTTTAATTCATCTTCCCCCGCTAAATCTGCAATAGTCCGCCCGACTTTGAGAATGCGATCGCTCGCCCTTGCAGATAAGCCTAATTTTCTAATTGCTGCTTCCAATAAACTGCGGCTAGTATCATCTAACTTGCACCATTTCTGAAGATGATGGCTTTGCATTTGAGCATTGCAACGCAGATTTGGTTCTCCTTGGAAACGTTTAACGGCGCGATCGCGTGCCTTTGTAACTCTCTCCAAAACCGAAGTTGAAGCTTCTCCCGTGGGTTGTTGGGTAATTTCCTCTGGTTTTAAACGATTCACCGCAACTTGTAAATCAATGCGATCCATTAAAGGCCCCGAAAGCTTTGCCCAATAATTTTCCCGTTGTCTGGGTGAACAGGTACACTGTTGAATAGTATCGCCATAATAACCACAAGGACAGGGATTTGTACTGGCGACTAAAGTAAATTGCGCCGGAAACATCACCGATTGTCTGGTGCGGGAAATGGTTACATAACCATCTTCTAAAGGTTGGCGGAGAAATTCTAAAACATCGCGTTTAAATTCAGTTAACTCATCCAGAAATAAAATTCCTTGGTGAGATAAGGAAATTTCGCCAGGACGGGGAAAGCTACCACCACCAACGAGAGAAGGACCTGATGCTGAATGGTGGGGACTACGAAAAGGGCGATCGCGTACTAAGGAACCGCGATTTTTCAACAACCCAGCCACCGAATGAATCCGAGTCACTTCTAAAGATTCCGCAAACTCCAAAGGAGGTAAAATACCCGGTAAACGTCGAGCTAACATCGTTTTCCCACTTCCTGGAGGTCCGACAAATATAAGATTATGACCGCCAGCAGCCGCAATTTCCAAAGCCCGACGAGCATGAGCCTGACCTTTGACATCTTTTAAGTCTGCACCAGGATAAGCCGTTTTAGGTAACGGTTGTAAATTATCTGGCTGCACAGGTTTATAACGCCCTGGATTGTTCAACAAATCCACCACTTCAGCGATATTTTTGCAACCGTAAACCGCCAATCCTTCAACCACCGCAGCTTCTTGAGCATTATCTACTGGAACCACTAAACCTGCAATCCCCATTTTTTGGGCTGTAGCCGCAATGGGTAAAACCCCAGCCACAGGACGTAAACTACCATCCAGGGAGACTTCCCCCAAGAAAAGATAATCTCCCAACAAATCAGCACTAACTTGTTCAGAAGCCGCCAAAATCCCCACACTAATGGGTAAATCGAAACATGGTCCTTCCTTGCGTAAATCAGCCGGAGTCAGGTTAATCACAATTTTCCGCATAGGAAAAGCAAAACCAGCATTTTTCAGCGTCGCTTTTACCCTCTCCTTCGATTCCTGCACCGCCGAATCTGGAAGACCCAACACCACAATTCCTGGTAAACCCCCTGAAATATCGACTTCAACACCGACCTTCACGGCATCGATGCCTACAATAGATGCACTCCAGACTCTAGCAAGCATTTCTTCTATATATAGTAAACCTTTAAACTCTCTAGCAGATGAATTGCTAAATCGGCATGGGTGAAACCACAGAGATAATTACACATCTTCCTCTCTGCGACTCTGCGCCTCTGCGTGATACAAATCCATATTTCTTTCTTATAGCTAAAATAATAGTTCCTAGAGAAGCAGGTGAATTATGGTTCAAACCCCCACCAAACCCTTAACCCTAGAAGAATTCCTCCAACAACCGGAAACCAAACCAGCTAGCGAATTTATAGCCGATCAAATTATTCAAAAACCTATGCCCCAAGGAAAACACAGCACCCTTCAAGTTGACCTTGGCGCGGATATCAATCTAACGCTGAAACCCCAGCATATCGCCCGTGCTTATTCAGAACTACGCTGTACCTTTGGGGGTAGATCCATTGTTCCTGATATCGCAGTTTTTACATGGGAACGCATCCCCCGCGACGATAACGGTAAAGTATCCAACACCTTCGCAATCGCACCAGATTGGACAATTGAAATCCTTTCCCCTGACCAAAGCCAAACCAAAGTCGTCCGCAACATTCTCCACTGTCTCAACCACGGGACTCAGATGGGCTGGTTGATTGATCCAGAAGAAGAAGTGGTATTTGCCTATTTTGCTAATCGCACCCTTGCAGTTTTTGAATTAGAAAGCGATCGCTTACCTGTCCCGCCCTTTGCTGAGTCCTTCAATCTGACTGTGGGTAAACTTTTTAGTTGGTTAACCGAATAATATAAGTAACGAACCGCAAAGTACGCTTTCGCGAAGCGTCTCCCCTTGGGAGAAGGACACAAAGAAGGAAGAAAGAAGAAGGAAGAAGACTCTCCCCTGCTCCCTCCCCCTGCTTCTTCCCCCCCACTCAAAGCGTTATCGGGGCGATTGGTTCAATATCAGGGTCATATCCGCCAATTTGATTGGTTCGCAATACCCAAACAGTTGCACCGTGATCCAGGAAGATTTTGACTAAGGTATCGCTAGCAAGACGGGGTAACATTGTCCGCCAACTCCCCAAACCCATAATTAAGTTGCGGATTGGCTGATCTTCCAAAGTGCTGCCCAAGTTGTACTGGTTTTGTTCCCAACTTGATTTGGAACCGCCCAAGGGTTGCAACTCCAGTTTGAGTTCTTTGCCCAGGGTCAGGGTTTCTCGGAATCTTAGTGTCTGTTCGGGATGGTGTTCACTCCATCGATGCAGAGCATCTACATTGGCGCGCACCTGTCGCTGCATTTGGTGCAGACTAGTGAATAAAGCTTGATTTGAATCCTGAACACAGTTGTTGGCAAATCCCACGTAAGTGCCTCCAGTGCCGTCTCCGATGCGATAGCGAGATGTCATCACCTCTAGTTGCAACATGATTAAATCCAGTAGCGATTGCTGCCCAGATGCAAAATTATAGTAGCCACTCACAGCATCGTGTTTAATGAGAATGTCACAGACTGGACGACTACCCACCCAACCAAATTGGCGATCGCCCATATAGCGCGACCAGTGAAATGTGCCGGCAATTAATCCATCTGTATTATGAGTGTAGACCTGATGATATCGCAGATCAAAGCGTAGTTCATCACTCAAAGGTTCACGAATCACTTGCGCTAAACCCAAGGCAAAATGTCCAAAGTATATAGGCGTAGAGGCAGCAGGTTCAGCTTTTTCACCGCCAATGCCACCATAAACGTGAATCAACAAAGCGCGATCGCCTTCTTGCCAATTATTGATGGCATTCTGAATTGCTGGAGGTGAATTGTGTTTCTTGGCTGTGCATAACACAGATGAGATGCGCCCTTTCTGCGCCTTCATATCTGCCCAACAACGGTTGCGAATGTAGCGGTAGGATGCTTTTTTGCCGAACACAACTTCACCCGGTTGCAGGCGAAATAAAGCCCGTGGTTGCAAAGACTGCACCACGAATCGACCCTGAGTATCCTTCGCGCCGTAGATGTACCAGCCTGTTTCATTCAAGGCAGATTTTTCCAAATCACGGCTAGTTGACGGGGAACTGTCTTGAGTTGCTGCCATTAATACTTCTGGCAAACGTACAACTTCTTGTGATCCATTAAACTCACGAGATGTCGGGTTAAAGTGAACCACGCGGAATTGGTCGGTGTTAGGAATGGGCTGGACAAACTTCACCAGTGCATAAAAGCGGCCAGTAATTTGCACTGGCTGACTATGGATGCGAAGGGAGATGGGGAAATAAGATAATGTCGTCGTAGCATCAGAAGATGTCCACGTTTCCAGACTTTCACCGCCGCTTTCCTCCACTTCCACAGGTTCATTCAACAGCACAACTATGTCATCTGTGGGATGAGAACCTGCCAGCGATTCTAGAGGATCAACTTGTTGCCAATGGTTAAGACGTTCAGGATGAATAAGTCCGTCGTATTTACTGGAATATTCGGCATCGGCACTAAAATGAACATCGTGAGTTGCAACTTGTCTCAAATGTTTCACAAATGGAGTATCGACCCAACGCAGTTGCACAGTTTTTCCCACTAAATGCTCATAGTTGCCAGGAGTATGATGCACTTCAAATAAAACACCTTTGATAACTTGCCGAGCTTCCCGATGGGGTAAAATCAAACGACCCATCCAAGGTGCGATCGCTTGATACTGGTGCAAATCAACTGTCTGATTCAGAGGATAATAGGCTGGACCATTAAAAGCAGCTTGTTTATAGCGCGCATAATTACTCAGCTTCACAGGAAAGTTTTGTCCTGCTTGCAGTAGATTTCCCGTCAAAATTCGCAGGATGATTTCCACAGTGTGTTGTAGGTTGCTGCGTCCATCTGGCAAAAATTCTTCCGGGTCCATGTACCCCCCTGGAACCTGATGCCCCACATTTCCCACTGAGAGAATTGAAATTTTACCCTTGCGTTCTGCCCGGTTCCAGTAAGACAAAGGCAGGATTTTCCAGCGTCCGGGAAACATGATCAGACCAAATCTCTGCACCACATCCTGATCACCAATCAAATGATAGAGATGTTCTAGTTGGAGAAAATTGTTGTTAGCACTCATCACACCACCCAGGGAGACCACATCAATGGGCGCTTTCAGTGCCTGTCTCAAGTAAGGCGCAGAAGCCACAGCCATCTGTCCACCGCCACTGTAGCCAATCAGGGTAATCGGTGTGGCACTCCCTAATTGGTAGCCTTGGGCAACTAAGCCGTTATACAACACCTGAGCAATACCCCGGTTGTAGATGGGGCCATAGCGCTGATCCGCAGACACCGCCACAATCAAAACGTTCCGCAGATTCACTAACATACCCAGCAGTGCTGTAGGATTATCCCAACGCCAGTTGTCTGCTAGTTTCCAGAGAAATGCCAGGGGACGGTCTTCATCCAGAGGCTTATTCAACACGGAATACATCATCAAGCCCCGTACCAGTTTGATATCTTGGGGCAGTGAATTTGTTAATACTGTGAGAAAATCTTCGACATCAGGGGTATATTCCTCACCTGACTGTCCCACGCCATCCAAATAGACGATATAGCGAGAAAACTGGTTTGGCTGCTGGGGGTCAGCAAGAGTAGAAGTTATTTGAGTCTTGTCTACTGGCTCGCCAAACCATCCTGCCCACCACCCTAAAGTTTCAAAGGGAGCCAACAATCCCGAAAAAACTATGGCAATTACGCCAATCCATCCCAGATCAAATATTAAACGGGAGAATCTAGGTAGTGTTTCATACCAACCAAATACCCCACTACGAATAGGTCGCAGCAGAAGTCCAACTACAACAAACAGCACAATTAAACCCAATAAACTCAACAGCAGTTTGATTGGTTGGGGAATTTTATGAGCTTGTTGAGTCAAATGAACAAAACGACCGACTGCATGAGTGCCTGGAGTAGTGACTGTTGTAGCGGGTGTGGGTTGAACAGCAAGCGTTTGAGCAGTTTGAGAATGAGAGCGATCGCTGGCTTGAATCAAATCTTGCACCTCTGGGAGAGTAGTTTGGGAAGCCCTCACCAGTGGTAAAGGAACTGTTCCCAAGGCAGACCCCCTGCTTCCCAGCAATTCTTCACGATTTGCAGACAGGTTTACGCCAGCCACTCGATCTGCAATTGTTTTACCCAAATGGGCAATCGGCTGACCGATGGTTTTTTCCAATAGTTCTTTGACAAACCAGCCAAATGCCACATAGCCAAAGGAAAATCCCGCACCAATGTTAGCAACAGCACTAAAACCCACTACCATTGCTAACAAGTTCCAGATTGACAAGATTCTTAAAAGTGGTAAACCCAGGTAGGGTAATGCTCCGAGAAAGCTGAACAGCAAAGGTGCATAGCCCAGCCCTAGAACAGTTAATAGGGTGGTAAACGGTAGATAAATTGACCAGGGAAGCAAACAAATCAGCCAGGTGCTAAATACCAGGAATAGAAACTCAAATAGAGATAAAATCGTGCTGACTAATAGACTCCAGATGAAACGAACTGGTTGGACACGGTTAAGAAATAAAATGATGCTTTGACCAATCGCCAGTGATAACTGCGCCAACAAAACCACAGTAATTGCCAGCGTTAAGCCCCCTGGTAAAGTCGTAACTTTGCGGAATGCTTCACCGTTGAGTACAAAGACCCAGCCTAGAATTTCCCAAACGCGATCAATTACAGTAGATGTCATAGGCTCTGTTCTCACTTTGGCAGCGAGTAGGTATGGCAAAAGTCAAAATAGAAATACTTGCTATGACTGGGTTTGAGGCTTTTATTATGTCCTAACCACATAATTCCCTTATAGAGCAAGCAAGTAAGTCTGCGGCACAATTTATTAATTTGTAACAAAACTTTAACCAGAGCTGACCGTGGGTAAACTTTTTAGTTGGTTAAGCGAATCGTATCGCCTAAAATCTCTAACAGATGAGTAGGTAAATCCTGATGAGTGAAACCACAGATACGATTTTCAGCAAAATTATTCGCCGAGAAATCCCAGTAGATGTTCTTTACGAGGATGACTTAGCCCTAGCATTCAAAGACGTTAACCCCCAAGCCCCAGTTCATATTCTCGTCATTCCCAAAAAACCCATTGTCAAATTAGCTGATGCTGAATCCCAAGATCAAGCCCTTTTAGGACATCTATTACTAACTGCTCAACGCGTAGCCGCAGAAGCCGGATTAAACAACGGTTATCGGGTTGTGATTAACAACGGTGCTGATGGCGGTCAAAGTGTCTACCATTTACATTTACATATCCTGGGAGGAAGGCAAATGGACTGGCCTCCAGGTTAGTTCAACCTGAATGAATCGTGTCTTGAGATGCGATTCATAACCAAAACAAATCACATTCATAAGTAAAAAATTATTAAAATCCCTTTACAAAACAAAACTTATCCTCTAAGCTAGTATTCAAGTAGGCAACTTTACCTACTTAATTCGTAAACACGAAAAGCAATTATAAAAACATGACCACTACCTTACAACAGCGCCAAAGCGCCAACGTATGGGATCGCTTCTGCGAGTGGATCACCAGCACCGATAACCGGATTTACATCGGTTGGTTCGGCGTTCTCATGATCCCAACCCTACTAGCTGCTACCACCTGCTTCATCATTGCATTCGTAGCTGCTCCTCCCGTAGACATCGACGGTATCCGCGAACCCGTAGCTGGTTCCTTGATTTACGGAAACAACATCATCTCAGGTGCAGTTGTTCCTTCTTCTAACGCTATCGGCTTGCACTTCTACCCAATCTGGGAAGCAGCTTCCTTAGATGAGTGGTTGTACAACGGCGGTCCTTACCAACTGGTAATTTTCCACTTCTTGATCGGTTGCGCTTGCTACCTTGGTCGTCAGTGGGAACTATCTTACCGCTTGGGTATGCGTCCTTGGATCTGTGTAGCTTACTCTGCGCCTTTGGCATCTGCTACCGCAGTATTCTTAATCTACCCAATTGGTCAAGGTTCATTCTCTGACGGTATGCCTTTAGGTATCTCCGGAACCTTCAACTTCATGATTGTGTTCCAAGCAGAACACAACATCTTGATGCACCCCTTCCATATGTTGGGTGTAGCTGGTGTCTTCGGTGGTTCATTATTCTCCGCAATGCACGGTTCCTTGGTAACTTCCTCCTTGGTACGTGAAACAACCGAAACCGAATCACAAAACTACGGTTACAAGTTTGGACAAGAAGAAGAAACCTACAACATCGTAGCTGCTCACGGTTACTTTGGTCGGTTAATCTTCCAATACGCTTCCTTCAACAACAGCCGTTCACTTCACTTCTTCCTAGCTGCATGGCCTGTAATCGGTATCTGGTTTACCGCTTTGGGTATCAGCACAATGGCGTTCAACTTGAACGGTTTCAACTTCAACCAATCAGTAATTGATTCTCAAGGTCGCGTTATCGCTACCTGGGCTGACGTAATCAACCGCGCTAACTTGGGTATGGAAGTAATGCACGAGCGCAACGCTCACAACTTCCCCCTAGACTTGGCTGCTGCTGATGTTGCTCCTGTTGCTTTAACTGCACCTGCAATCAACGGTTAATCTCAAAGCTTAGTTAAATAAAAAACGCCTTCCAGAAATGGGGGGCGTTTTTTCGTGTATGTACATTGACCACTCAAGGTCTCATGAATATTTTTCTAAATTTTTTCCTCGACTTTGGCAATCTCCAGCATCGTTTTTAAAACAGAATCTGGATTCAGACTGATAGAATCAATTCCCTGTTCTACTAAAAACTGGGCAAATTCTGGGTAATCACTGGGTGCTTGTCCACAAATACCGATTTTGCGGTGATGTTTTTTTGCAGATTCTATGGCCATTTTCACCATTCGCTTAACACCCTGACTGCGTTCATCAAATAACCGCGCCACCAAGGCTGAATCTCTATCTATGCCTAATGTTAGCTGAGTTAAGTCATTGGAACCAATGGAGAAACCATCAAAAATTTCGGCAAACTCTTCAGCCATAATTACATTATTGGGTAACTCGCACATTACATAAACTTGCAAGTCGTTCACACCCTGTTGTAAATCATTTTTCGCCATCTCCGCCAACACCAGCCTCCCTTCATCCGGAGTACGACAAAAGGGAATCATCGGGATAACGTTAGTCAAACCCATTTCATCCCGAACTCGTTTGATAGATTGACATTCTAAGGCAAAAGCTTCTTTATAACCTTGATCATAGTAACGTGCTGCGCCACGCCAACCCAGCATGGGGTTTTCTTCTTTGGGTTCAAACTGTTGACCACCTAAAAGATTGGCATATTCATTACTCTTAAAATCTGACATTCGCACAATCACAGGCTTAGGATAAAAAGCCGCCGCAATTCTCCCGATACCTTGGGCTAATTTATCGACAAAATACTGGGGTTTATCCTCGTAAAGGGCAGTGATTTGATTAATTTTGGTTTTGACAAATTCATCTTCTAACTTTTCATAGTGAATCAATGCCATAGGATGAATTTGGATTTGGTTAGCAATAATAAACTCTGTGCGTGCTAAACCTACGCCATCATTGGGAATTGCAGATAAACTCAATGCCTCTTGAGGATTACCCACATTCATTAAAATTTGGGTACGGGTGCGGGGTAAATTTTCGAGAAGAACTTCTTTAACTTCAAAGGGTAACAAGCCAGGATAAACTTTGCCTTCATCTCCCTCGGCGCAAGAAATCGTCACCTCTTGACCAGTCTTTAAGACTCCTGTGGCATTGCTGCACCCAACAATGGCCGGAACTCCCAATTCTCGCGCAATAATCGCCGCGTGACAGGTACGCCCCCCGGAGTTGGTGACAATGGCGCTGGCGCGTTTCATAATCGGTTCCCAGTCGGGGTCTGTTCTTTCTGTTACCAATACATCCCCGGCTTGAAATTGGTCGATTTTATTCACATCTAAAATCAGATGTACTTTGCCTTGACTAATGGCTTCTCCCACAGCCCGACCGGTGACTAGGGATTGAGGAAATTTCGCTTCTTTGTCTGTTTTAAGGAAATGATAACTCCGCAGCACGTTCCCTGTTTTCTGCGACTGGACTGTTTCAGGACGCGCTTGGACAATAAAAAGTTGATTGGTAATTCCGTCTTTTGCCCATTCAATATCCATTGGGGAATAATGACCGTGGGTTTGGGAATAATGGTCTTCTATTAAACAAGCCCAATGTGCGAGTTGTAAAGTTTCTGCATCACTGAGGGCAAATTTCCCTTGTTCTGTGGTGGAGACGGCGACATTTTTTGTAAATTTGGAACCGTCATCATAAATCATTTTCAGTTCTTTGCTGCCCAATTTTTTATCGATAATCGGGCGGAAACCTGCTTTTAATGTGGGCTTGAAAACATAGTATTCATCTGGGTTAATGGTTCCCTGAACTACGTTTTCGCCTAAACCGTAGGCGGCTGTAATTAGTGCGGCATCTTTAAACCCGGTTTCGGTGTCGATGGAAAACATCACCCCAGATGTGGCTAGGTCAGAACGCACCATTTTTTGGACACCGACAGCCAGGGCAATGTTAAAGTGATCGAATCCTTTGGTGTGGCGATAGGAGATGGCGCGGTCGGTGAATATAGAAGCAAAGCAGCGATGACAAGCGGCTAAAACTCCTTCGACACTGACAACATTTAAGTAACTTTCTTGCTGTCCAGCAAAACTAGCATCGGGGAGGTCTTCGGCTGTGGCGCTAGAACGGACGGCGACATCTGTATCTGGGTTGTATTGTTCGCAGAGTTTCAGATATGCTGAGGCGATCGCATCCCTTAATTCTACAGGAAACCTTGTATGCATCAGTAGCGATCGCGCTTTTTTTCCCCGTACCCGCAAATTTTTGACATCCTCAACATCTAAATCTTCAAAGAGTTCGCGTAACTGTGCTTCTAACCCAGCCGACTCGATGAAATACCGATAAGCATAAGCCGTGGTAGCAAATCCTGTGGGAACGTTAACGCCTTGGGGTGTCAATTGTTGAATCATTTCCCCTAGTGAGGCATTTTTTCCCCCAACTAGCGGTATATCAGCAATACCAACTTCATCAAACCAGAGAATCAGCGATCGCGTTTTGTCAAATTGAGTCAATGTGTTTTCAGATACCGTAACCATCTGTATTACCTCTCAAGTAGACGCTCTGGTTGTCAGTTTGTGATTGCTAGGATATTCTCCCTATGTTTCATTCTAGATTTAAGATTTGGTATCGTGCTATAAGATGCAGGATTATAGTTAGGAAAATTTAACATTTTCTTAGATAATAGCGATATTACAACCCTAAATTTCGTGCAAAATGGCGCAACTAGAACGACTACTACAAATGGCAGAAGATGAGCTAACTGAATACAGTAGTGATGCCCGTAAAATTGAAAAAATGCGCCGTAAAATCGGTTTAACTGTATCAGCAGTAGAACAACGGCAACTTAAAGCTGAATTATTAGCTACTATGAAACCTAGTATATTTACTAATATTGTAGAAGAACAAAGGCAAGCCGCAGCTTTACCATTTTGGGGAATTGCGGGATTAGGGTTATTATTCGGAATTTCGCTGAATCAGCCTGTGCTTTTATTAGGAGGTGTGCTGGGAACTGTCGCCGCTTTCAGAATTCAAAAATGGGGTTGGAAATTACAGGCGAAGCGTTTATTGTTACAAACCTTAGAAGATATTGAAGCCCGAATATCCCAACCCAGTAAATAGTCCCCACTCCCCACTCCCTACTCCCCACTCCCCACTCCCCACTCCCCACTAAGCTAAGATTCCCGCCCTGATGCCCAGGTATCACGCCATTTTACAGTGCCTTCCTTGGCAATTACCCAACGGCGATTAACGAGATTTTCCCGCAGAGGCGATCGCCCTTCCCGCCACATGGCATATTTATAACTAATCAAATTCCCAACACTTTCATCAAAGGGAATCTCTGCAAACCAAGTGCTGGCATTGATGTACTCTAAGGGATAAGCCTTGCTGATATCCCAATTGCCTAACTCTGGACAATCTCCGGTCACGACAATGCTTTCACCGGGTTGGGTATAGACCCCATTCAGTTGTACTCGCACGATAGTTTGCCCTTTGATGCGTTTCCCAACGTGGCTAAAAATAATCACTCCCCGTTCTTCCAGAGGCAAATTATCAACTTTACCGTCTTTGACTTTATACTTATTGCGAGTAATCAAACAGATATGTTCGCCATCAGGTAGTTCTGTTTCCACTTCTGGTAAAGTCACCTCTCCGCCGCGATTCAGGGCCACAAAGCATATAGAGTCACGATAGCGGCGTGTATAGCAGTAGACATCTGGTGTGAGATATTTTTGCCACTGGCTACCCATTGGAATAGCTGGATTCAGCCGCCGTAAGCCAGACAGCAATCTCAGAAGACGATAAATTTCAGTTTCAGTATCCCAATTTTCCATCATCGGGCGGTTGTAGGGGTCGTTACCGCCATTAGTATCATCGTGGAGATACTGTTCTGTACCGTAGTATATGCAGGGAATACCACGAACTGTCATAATCAGAGCGATCGCCACCTTCAACATTGCTGGATCAGGGTTCAGCGATTGAAAGCGGCACATATCATGGTTATCGATGAAAGTGATTAACTCAGTCGCCCCGTTGTAACGATAATCCTGGTCAAAAATATCTTGAATTGCTTGAAAACCGTTTGCTGCACCCTGTGCTAATGCAGAACGAATTGCCATACATAGCCCAAAGTCTAGCATGGTCATGCCTGAATTATTGGCAAATTCCACCGAGAGATCATCACTCGGATGGTTATAAATCCATTCACCAAAAATAAATATATCTGGTTTGTGATTGGTCATGTCACCAGTGAATTCTTGCCAAAACCAGATAGGCATATGCTTGACAGTATCTACCCGCAAGGCATCAACTCCCCGGTCTAGCCATTGCTTAATTGCTGACTTGATATATTGGCGATATTCAGTATTATTTTCATTGAAGGTCGCCAGACCAGCTAGTTCACAATTTTGCACTTGCCAATCATCTTCCCAGTTTTGCACTTCCCCATAATGGTGATACCAGTTATTAACATCATTATTGAAGTCAGCAATTTTCACGCCATCATCATATAATTCTCCCTTACTACCATTAGTATCAGGGCTACTGTGGTTGCAGACAATATCCAGCACCAACTTCATGTTGCGCTTGTGCAGTTCGGCGATTAACCGATCAAATGTCGTATTTTTGGCTTCCTGAGTTTCATTTAAAGAAGGGTTTTCGCCGTTAGCAATGTAGCGCGGATTAATGCGCTTAAAGTCTTTTGTCCAATAACCATGCATTGCCGCATTGCTAATAAATAAATCGTCCACTTGTTCAAATAGGGGAGTTAACCAGACAGATGTCACTCCCATGTTTTTGAGGTAGTCCAACTTATTGATCACACCTTGCAAGTCACCACCCCAGTATTTACCCCAATCTTGTGCAGTACCATCGTAAAGGTCGGAGTTAGTACCTTTGCTGTTATCTGGATCACCTTCAAAAAACCGATCAACCACCAGAAAGTAAATAGTTTCTTGGCGAAATTCAATATCTCTGGTGTAAAGGAACTCTAAATCAATCTCAGTATCTGATGACGGTGTTGCAATCAAAGATTCTACTTCTGCACTAGCACTAGCAGAATCCACTGTGTATTGATCCTGTGATGATTGGGACGGGGAATTTACCATAAAAAATGCAACATCTGATGAAAGTTAAAGTTTGCAGAACCATGAGTGCAGGGAAAATATTACCATGTGTAACTACAAACAACGGTATTATGGCATCCTGCCCTTGGTATAGAAATCTATCCCTGGCTAGTTGATAATTCTATCAATAGATGAAATTTATTTGCCAGATGATTAAAGCAAAAGATGATGACTGCTATGG
This sequence comes from Nodularia sp. (in: cyanobacteria), assembly GCA_007692755.1. GTDB lineage: Bacteria > Cyanobacteriota > Cyanobacteriia > Cyanobacteriales > Nostocaceae > Nodularia. The sequence continues at coordinate 33,730 of REBL01000166.1, forward strand.
GAATTGAATTGTACAGTAAATATAAAGGATAAAATATTTAAGCAATATTAGGGTTACACAAGACACCAAGCTAAACCAATCTCAATTTCTCCCAAGAAATTACTGTTTGTTCTATGTCTGACTCACATTCAAGTTCAGGTAAATCAGGAGTTTTACTACAAGCGAACTTCAGTCAGGCTGAAGAGGCGCTCTTTGTTACTCCCAAAGATATAAACTCAACTAGAGTTTAGCGAATTTTTTGTATAAAAGGTTCGCTACATTACTCAAATAACTAACCAAGGAGGTAGTAATTGTGACTAAATATGACAAGATTTTCAATTCAACAAAAACCACAGAAGAATTACTGAGTCCAGAAGAAGCCGTAGCCGCGATCGCAGTGGTCACGGAAATGGCTGATTTGTCTGTAGATGAAGTAGATGGAGAAATCTTAGCGAGTATCCTTTGGGACTTTGAGGTTTTTGAAGATTACTCAGAAGATAAAATTAGCCAAATAATCGATAGACTTATAGGCATTGCAGAAAAAGAGGGAGTGGGAACCCTGTTTAATGTCGCCAGTAAAAGCCTTTCCGATGAACTAGTTCTAGACGCTTTTGCTGTCGGGGTAATGGTGATTATAGATGAAGACGATCTAATTATCCCCCAACAGAAACAGCCGTATCTTAAACAGTTACAGAAAGCCTTAGACCTTGAAGACGAAGAAGCCCATGAAATTGTACAGGAAGTAATTGCCGCCTATCAAGAAGCAGAAAACGAAATTTACCTAGACGACGAAGACGACACAATAATAGTCAGAGATTATGGCGATGAGATATATGAATCGCCCGCTGGTAATTTTTCAGTCCCGATTCCCGTTGACCCACAGCAGGGAGGTAAGGTAGAAAGTGAGGACGGGGTAGTCGGCTTTTTTGATAACTTCGGGACGATGCTGAGGATTGATCATTATCCCATATCTTCAGAACAATGGGAAGAAGTGGAATCTATTGGACAAGAAGAATATTTACAATCAATTCTACTCAATAAGTATGTGCCAGAAGCCATTTTTACGAATATGCCAAAGGCTGAAGTCAGATGTACTGAATATTTGAAAGACGTAATTGAAGGTTCTTACTTTGCCCTCATTGATATGCCCCAGGGTTCAACAATTTCCCAGTCAAAAAATAACGGTACAGCCACCAGACTAGACGCATACAGAGGGCTGCTGGCATTTATGAATTCTAACTATTTATATATAGTTAGCAGCCAGCACAGCTTTTTTAACGGTGAAAAACCAAGTTCCTTAAAAGAAGAAGCTGAGGAAATTAAGGAAAATATTTTAGAGTTTGTGGAAACTATAGAATTCCTAGAAAACGAATAGGTTGGCAATTTTATATAGTTATATCAAGGGGGTAATGTCCGATAACAAAACCCCCTCATTTGAGATAAATTTCTGAAGTACGTAGCTTGTTTCTCGCCTTTAGCAAGTATTACGAATTACGAATTACGAATTACGAACTACGAATTACGAATTACGAATTACGAATTATCAATTTTCGCCGCAGCAAATCCAAAGCAGTGCAACCACTCACATAACGAATTAAAGCACGTCCCCGCATCGCGCCAAACCGATATTCAAAACTAGAAACTTCATTTTTGGGACTGGCTAAACCGATGTAAACTAAACCCACTGGCTTCGTATCCGTTCCGCCAGTTGGGCCAGCAATCCCAGTGATACTTAAACCCCAAGATGTGGAAAGGCGGGTTTTTACCCCCATCGCCATTTGTTCTGCAACATTACCACTCACAGCCCCAAATTTATCTAAGTCATCTGGGTTCACTCCCAGTAACCCCACCTTCACCGAATTATCATAAGAAATTACCCCACCCCAAAAATAATCAGAACTCCCAGAAATATCCGTTAACATCTGTCCTAAACCACCACCAGTACAGGACTCTGCTACTGATAGCGTTTCCCCTGATAAACGCAACAAATCACCAACTACAGAAGCCAAAGTTTCATCGTTAGCCCCGTAATAATCTAAGCCAGCAATATCTTTTAGCTGTTTCTCCACAGGTGAAATTAAAGCCTCAGCAGCAGCTTCTGAATCAGCCTTAGCGGAAATTCGTAATCTGACTTCGCCTTTACCTGCGTAAGGGGCGACAGTAGGATTAGGTAAGTTAAAGTAGGAAGCAACTTTTTCGGCTAATGCAGATTCACCAATACCCCAAAACCTTAAACTCCGGCTATAAATAATTTCCTTTCCCCAACCTTGATTTTTGAGATAAGGGACTGCTGTATCTGTCCACATTCGATGCATTTCTGATGGGACACCAGGAAAGGTAAAAATTGTGATTTCCGGGCGCGGTTGCCAAATAATCCCCGGTGCTGTGCCAGTGGGATTTGGTAAAATGTCTGCACCTTGGGGGATTAATGCTTGTTTGCGGTTACTGGGGGTCATTATCCGACCACGTTGGGCGAATTTCTGAGTTATATCTTCAATGATTTCTGGACTTTCTATTAAGGGAACGCCAAAAAAATCTGCTATGGTTTCGCAGGTGAGGTCGTCGGGTGTGGGACCAAGACCACCTGTGAAAATAAGAATTTGCGCTCTTGATATAGCAATTTCTATAACTTGCTTTAATCGTTCTGGGTTATCACCTACTACTGTTTGATTGTAGTGGGGTATCCCTAGTTGGGCTAATTGTTGGGCTAAATATTGCGAGTTACTGTTGAGGATGTCCCCTAGTAAGAGTTCTGTACCAACACAAATAATTTCTGCACTCATTGAGATGAAAGGGAAGGGAGAAAGGCCTGTATTTTACAGTAACCCGATTTTGTCACTGTTGATGATTAAGATATGAATCTCACGCAGAGGCGCAGAGTCGCAGAGAGGATAGGGGAGATTTAAATGCAAGTTTAACACCTGGTTTTTGATGTTATTTAATTGATATACTGATATACACTTGAATGAAGTACATTATAGCCCCCTCCTCGCTTGCGGGGAGGGGGTTGGGGGTGGGGTTCTTGTATCTCACTCAACCGAGAACTGCTATATTCTTTATCCCACAAATTGTTGGGGATTTTCTAGATTAATTTGGGCTAATAATTGCGTGATTGTGGCATCAAAGGCTGTTTTGAAATCTGGGTCGGAAGCGTAACGTTTATATAATTCGAGTTCATGTTTACGTTCTTTGTTGATGGCTTGTTTAATTAATTTCTCTAATGCTAAACGGCGATTTTGTGTGTCTGGGTTGTTGAGGACTTGATTTTGAAAGTCGGGATTCTCTATGACGTGTTGGGCGATGTTAATGAATTTTACTCGTTGTTCTTCGGGTGTAGCTTCCCAATCTGTAAAAAAGCGATTGTTAAAAGCAGCGATGATTTCATCTAGGGGGTCTTGTTGTGGTGCTTCACTTTGGTAGCCCCGGATATTTGAGTTTTGGGGGTCTATTTCTGATTCAGAATTATCAAGTTTTATGCTATAATTAAGCTTAGTTCTTTCTATGGCGTAGGTGGAAAGGTCTACACTTTCTAAAAGTTGATCAAGTTGCTCTTGCTCAGGATTTTTTACCGCTAGTTTGGGAATGAGGAATTTTAGGAACCAATACTGCTTTTCCCATTGCAGATTATTATAGGGAATCATGCAGGCTACTTGTCCATAAATTTTGACGAACTGTTTTGCTTTAATTTTAAAGTCGATTTTGCTGGCTGCTTCTAGTTCTAATTCTGAGCTAAAACGAGCTACAGCGATATCAATTATGGGGCTGAGGTTTTCGGCTTCGACGTTATTAAAAAATAATTCGTTAAATTGCTCAATTTCTGACCATTCATAAACTCCCACTTCGTCTAATGCTTCTTTGAGGTCATGGAGAACATTAATATCTGTGGGTTCGCTTAATGATGTGGCTGTGTAGAAGGGGTCAAAGGCGGTTTGAATATCGCTGACTGTGTTGTGAAAGTCTAAAATAAATGTGTCTTGTTTCCCCATTTTGGCGTTACAGCGATTTAGCCGAGATAGGGTTTGGACTGCTGTAACTGATTGTAATTTTTTATCCACATACATGGTATGTAATAATGGTTCGTCAAAGCCGGTGAGAAATTTATTAGCGACGACTAATATTTTATAGTCGGATTTTTTGAACTCGTCAGAAATATCTTTACTGGGGAATTTATTAATGATTTCTTCGGTGTATTCAATTCCGTCTATGGTCTTTTTACCGGAAAAGGCAATAATGGCTTGAAAGGGGACATTCGCCTGTGTTAATAAATCGCGGATGGCGAAAAAATAACGAATTGCGGCTTCAATATTGCGGGTGACAACCATTGCTTTTCCTTCACCTTTGAGCTTTTTGGGTTGCCACACTTGGGTGATAAAATGGTTAACTATAATCTCGGCTTTGGTGCTGATGGTTTGTTTATTTCCTTCGACGTAAGCCCGCAGCTTTTTTTGGGCTTGGGTAGTATTAAAGTTGGGATTATCTTGAATAGATTTTTTTATTTCGTAATAACTTTTATAGGTGGTATAGTTGGCTAAGACATCTAATATAAAGCCTTCTTCTATAGCTTGTTTCATTGAGTAAAGATGAAACGGTGTAAATTTGCCCTCTGGGGTTGGTTGACCAAATTTTTCTAGGGTGGCGTTTTTGGGTGTGGCGGTAAAGGCAAAATAAGAAGCGTTTTTACTCAGTTTGCGCCCATCCATTGCTTTGAGAATTTTATCTTGTAAGTCTTCTTCGTCTTCTTCTTCGGCTTTACCCAAGGCTATATTTAAGTTATCTGCGGCTTTTCCGCTTTGTGAAGAGTGGGCTTCGTCGATGATAACAGCGAAGGTGTTTTTACTCAAGTCTTCAATACCTTCTATGATGAAGGGGAATTTTTGAATTGTGGTAATGATGATTTTTTTACCCTTCTCTAGGGCTATTTTTAAGTCTTTGGAACTTGTGGCGTGGGCGACTATATTTTTAACTTGGGAAAAGTCTTTGATATTGTCTTTGAGTTGTTTATCTAGGATGCGTCTATCTGTGACAACTACGACGGAATCAAATAGGGGACTGTCTGCGTTTTGGGCGTAGAGTTCTATTAATTGATATGTTATCCAGGTGATGGAGTTGGATTTTCCTGAACCTGCGGAATGTTGAATTAGATATGTTTGTCCAGTACCGTTTGTTTTAGCGTGAGTTAGCAGTTGTCGGACTACATCTAGTTGGTGATAGCGGGGAAAGAAAAGGTTTTTTTCTATTAGGGGTGTTTTGCTGTCGCTGGGAATGAGAATGGCGAAGTGTTCAATGATGTTGGTGAAAATGGGACGGGTAAGAATCGTTTCCCAGAGGTATGCAGATTTATGTCCTTTGGGGTTGGGTGGGTTTCCTTTTCCGAAGTTAAAACCTTCGTTGAAGGGGAGAAAGTAGGTTTTTTCTCGGTCTAATTTTGTGGTCATCCACACTTCATCGGTGTCAATTGCGAAGTGAACGAGACAACGCGCAAATTGTAGGAGTGGTTCTTGGGGGTTGCGGTTTTCCCGGTATTGTTTTTTGGCGTGGTAAACTGTTTGGTTTGTCCAAGGGTTTTTTAATTCTATGGTGGCGATCGCACATCCGTTGAGAAATAGTACTATATCAATGGATAATGCTGGGTCTTTTTGGGAATAATGTACTTGACGGGTAATTGAAAAGATGTTTTTTTGGAAGTTCTCTGTTACAGCTTGGTTTGTGTCGTTGTATGGTTGGCTGTAAAGTAAGGTGAGATGGGCGTTATCTATGGATAATCCTTTTTTGAGGACAGAGAGAATACCATCTTTTTTTATTTTGCGATCGCATCGTTCTAAAATCAAGTTTTTCCAGTTGGGACGGTCTTGAAGTTTGGCTAGTTCTTCTGGTTGGGTGGTTTCTAAGAAGCGCCAGAATTTTTCCTCGTCTATAGCTATTTTTCGGTTAAAGTCTGCGGGGTTTCCTTTTTCATAGCCAGCGCGTTCAATGAGTGCAGTTTCTATACAGGTTTCTAAGGCTGACTCGTTGGTTTTGCTGACCATAGGAAATTCATGATATTTTTTACACTGGTTTTTTTATCATACCTATTTTATTACGAGTTTGGTAATATGGAAAACCTCGCTTCCATTCCTCTCCCCTTGTAGGGGAGAGGCTTTGAATTTTCCCCCTTCCCTCGCAGGGAAGGGGGTTAGGGGGTTAGGTTTCCCGTACATCTATTTTCCCGGTGACTGCTTCTGATATTAAGGTGGTGCGATATTCTTTTATTAGTTCGATTTCTTTTTCTATTGTGGCTATGGCTTGGTTAACTATAAAAGACTCATTTTTTATATATTGCACAATTTTATTTTGTTCATCGAATGGTGGAAATAGTGAATAAATATTATAGAAATCAGGAGTATAAAGCCTGAAAAAACCTATAACTATTCCTGTTGAAAATCTATTGAATTCAGCTATATAATCTGGGGTTTTAAATAAGTATTCAAAATAATCTACTTCAATATTTAAAATTGCTCTAAATACTGCATAGTCGGGACTAACAAGACCTGGAATTGAGGCTTTACAAAATACACCCAAATATGCTTTGAGTTTATTTAACACCAAATCATTTACTTGACACAGCTTATAGCCTATTTGGTTTTCAGACGTACTCAAATGTTGTTCTCCAAGTTGAGAACGGGTAACAAGCCCTAGACGCTGACTCATTGCTAAGTAAGTTTCTTGACCTGTTTCGGAACGTTCATTAATTTCTCTAAAAATATACTTATTTCTTTTAACCTCCCAATGGGCTGGAATATCACCCAACCACTCAATTCCAGAAGGTTTCATAGGTGCATGGGGGTTGAGTCCCTTGGTAACAGCACGGTTAATGATGGCGGTTTTCTGTTCTTTGAGTAATTCTATCAGCCGTTGTTTGTTGCTGATGAACTTGTCTATCTCTTCTAATTTGCTGTCAAGGAAGCAAGCTATCTTTTTTTGTTCGGATAGCGGGGGAACTAAAATAGGAAGCCATTTTAGGTCTTTAAATGTCATATTTTGCCTAACACCGCTTCCCATGTTGTAAAAAACTTTCAAAACATCATAGTTATGCAGAAAAGTGTATACATATTTTTCAAATATATTCTGCGGTTGTAAACAAAGATATGCAGATGTAATTATTCCTTTTTCTTTGACAAGTCCTACTCGTAAACTTTTTTTGTCGTTCTGTAAATCAGTTAGCCTCAGAATTATATTACCTGGAATAACAATTTGATATGTTTCAAAAGATTCAGGAAGCAAACCAAAGTTAACTCCAAAATCTTTTCTAACTATTTTTCCATAACTCAGAGAAAGAAGATTCTTCTCTACCAAATTCTTGTTACGAAAACATTGCTCTTTAAAAACTACAAATGCTGGAATAACTTCCCAATGTTCAGGAATATACCCCAACCACTGTACACCCGAATCTTTATACTTTAGATAACGCTTCACGCTTCAGATTTTTCACCTCTTATGTACCCTATTGTTTCAGCTTGAATTTCTTGCATAATTATAGAAACTTCTTCTTCTGACTGAATATGACGTGACAAAACTTGTGCAGTTTTATCTAATAAACGTTCATTAAATAACTTAGATATATCTTGCCGCAAACCTTGCCCAATATAAAATTTAAGCAAAGCTTCTAAAGACATATCTTTATTAGCTGCTACTTCTTTCAGCGATGCTAAAGTATCTGTTGGTATATTCAGAGAAACAACTTCTGTCTCACGGGGACGCAGTTGTAATTTTAATTCTTCGTGATTATTGCTCATATAATCTCCTTTCAATTTTAGTAGCAGGACGAGCAGAAATAATTCTTGTTCGCGATTTTTTATCTACATAAACGACTAACAATAAACGTTGTGATAATGAATACCCCAAAATAAAATCGCGCTGTTCATTATTAGCACTTGCATCTCCCTCCTGATAAAAAGGATCAAAAAATGCCTCGGCTGCTTCTTCAAATCTAACACCATGCTTAACAAAATTGCTGTCAGCTTTATTTATATCCCATTCAAACTCAATACCTTGAATTCGGTAAACACAATTCATTATCTATTTTAGTTCTCTGTTTGGTCAAATTACTACACGCCAATAACAGCTTTTAAAACCCCTTCCGTCTCAGCTTCCAAAGCCAAAATATCCGCCGCAATATCAGCCAAACTCCGCAAAGGCTGAAACTTGTAAAAATATTTAGTAAAAGAAATCTCATAACCCCGTACCGTCTTCTCAAAATCTATCCAAGCATCGGGGACATGGGGTAAAACTTCCCTGTTAAAATACTCCTGAATATCTTCCTTTAAAGGCACATTCTCCGTATCGCGCAATTCAGAATCAGACTCATAAACTACCCCCGCCTTCGTTTTCTTCTTAATTACAGCTTCCGCCGTTTCATCCTTTTCAGTAAAAGTATCATAAATTAACTTCAAATCCTTAGCCGCTAACTTAAATCCTTCCGCCTTCAAAGCTTTTTCTAACCTCTGTTTAACCAAGTTAAAATCTTGATAAACCTCATCCCCAAATAAATCCTTTAATATCCCCAAAACCGGATATAATTTATCATCAGCTAAACTGCCAAACTGCTCAACTCGTTCTGGGGTGACTTGAAAACTTAACCTCAAAGGACGCTCCACAGTAATTTTATGATAACCAAAATCTTGATTATCAAAAATCTTTGATTCTGCTGTTTCCTCAAACCTTAAAAACGTTTCCGTAATTTCCTGAATATTTTCAGGCGTTAACTCACAATTCTTCTTCCCTAAATTCTTTCTTAACTTGCCATACCATTGGGAAGCATCAATTAATTGTACCTTGCCTCTACGCTTTTCCGGTTTCCGGTTAGAAAGCACCCAAATATAAGTAGCAATACCCGTGTTATAAAACATATTCAAAGGTAAACCCACAATACATTCTAACCAGTCATTTTCAATAATCCACCGCCTAATATTACTTTCGCCGCTTCCCGCATCCCCAGTAAACAAAGCCGAACCATTATGAATTGAAGCGATACGGCTACCCAAATTACTTTGATTTAGGGGTTTCATTTTCCCCACCATATCCATTAAAAACAGCAATTGACCATCAGAAGAACGGGGAATAGCTGGTAACGTTGCTAATTGTCCCTGAAAGTTTTGCAGTTCCACCTGAAAGCGAGGATCTAAAACTTCTTTACCATCTAAAATATATTTTTGGTCAGATTTATATGATTTACCATAAGGCGGATTTGACAACATAAAATCAAACCGCATTTCCTGAAAATCATCGGTTGCTAAAGTAGAACCAAACTTAATGTTTTCTGGGTCATTCCCCTTAACCATCATATCTGATTTACAAATAGCATAGGTTTCGCCGTTGACTTCTTTGCCATACAATAAAACCTGAGACTGAGAATTAATTTCTCCTTCTGCGGCTTCGATAAAACCTTGAGATTCTGTCAGCATTCCCCCCGAACCGCAAGCCCCATCATAAACGGTAATAACTGGCGGAATTTCATCTTTAATAGGAATAAATAATAAATGAATCATCAACTTAATAACTTCGCGGGGGGTGAAGTGTTCCCCGGCTTCTTCGTTATTTTCTTCGTTAAATTTGCGGATTAATTCTTCAAATACATAACCCATTCCCAGGTTACTCAGCCCAGGTAATGTCTCTCCCTTGCTGTCTACAATCTCATGGGGACTGAGGTTAATGTCTGTGGAAGTAAATTTCTCTAAAACATCGTGTAAAACATCAGCTTCCACCATGCGCCGAATTTGGTTACGCAATTCAAATTTGCTGATAATTTCTTTAACGTTGTCGCTAAATCCATCCAAATAAGCTTTAAAATTTGCCGCTAAAATTTGGCGATTATTAGCAGCAGTTTTGACTAATTTCTTTAATGTCCACTCGGAAACATTATAAAATACATAACCCGAAGCTTCTTGTAAACCCGACGGATCAAGTACCTCAAATTTGGCTTCTTCCCGTTGAAAGCGCACCTCTTCCAGTATATCAGCTTTGGTTGATTCCAGCAAACAATCTAGCCGCCGCAAAACAAACATGGGCAGAATCACATCCCGGTATTTGCCTCTAACGTAGACATCCCGTAGACAATCATCAGCAATTGACCAAATAAAGGAAACGATTTTGTTTTGCAGTGATAAGTCCATCTAGGGCGAAGTTGTATAGCTAAAAACCAATCTCTATAGTATGACTTTTTACCGCTTTTTTCTCATCTGGGCTTTTCTGGTTATGTGGAAAACCTAACCCCCTAACCCCCTTCCCTACCAGGGAAGGGGGAAAATTTAAAGCCTCTCTCCTTGCAGGGGAGAGGTTTGGAGAGGGGTTTTCCAGATCCCGTATCGTATCGAGTCGAAGGCGGGCAAGATGCCCACCCCACAAGAGTTTAATCTAATTGAAATATGCAAACTAGATGTTTTTCAGCGTTGATCACTGATAACTGTTCACTGTTCACTGATTTAAACTAAAGCTGGTACGGGGATTTGTAGATGTGGGTACAAGGGGAAGCGATCGCACAATGCCGCGACCCGTTGGCGACAATCTTGTGCTACTGTCTCAGAATCAGGCGAAAGCAGCCTGTCAGCGATAATATTCCCAATCTCGGTAAATTCTGTTACTCCCATGCCCCGTGTGGTCATGGCTGGAGAACCTAACCTCAAACCACTGGTAACAAATGGTGATTGCGGATCAAAGGGAACTGTATTTTTGTTAGCGGTAATATTAACGCCACTCACCAGTTGATCGGCTTGCTTTCCAGTAAGTCCAATATTTTGTAAATCTACTAACATCAAATGATTGTCTGTACCATTTGACACCAGCTTTAAACCACGGTTTTGCAGTTGACTTGCCAAAGCACGGGCATTTTCAATTACTTGCGCCGAATACTCTTTAAACTCAGGCTTCAGTGCTTCTCCAAAAGCCACTGCTTTGCCAGCAATTACGTGTTCTAGGGGACCGCCTTGAGTGCCAGGGAAAACGGATTTATCGAACTTTTTGCCTAATTCGGCATCGCGGGTCAAAATCAAACCACCACGAGGGCCACGCAGGGTTTTATGAGTAGTTGTAGTGACGACATCACAGAAGGGAAGCGGGTTAGGATGCAGACCGCTAGCAACTAAACCAGCGATATGGGCAATATCTGCCAGCAAGTAAGCGCCGACTTCATCAGCAATACTGCGGAATTTTTCAAAATCAATCACACGAGGATAGGCAGAATATCCACAAATTAAGAGCTTGGGACGCTCCCTCAGCGCCTGCTCCCGAATTTGTTCGTAGTCTAGCTGTTCTGTTTCTTTGCTGACACCGTAATGGCAAACTTTAAACCATTTACCCGAAACATTTACAGGTGAACCGTGGGTGAGGTGTCCCCCATGAGACAAATCCATCCCCATGATTTTGTCACCGGGTTGCAGTAATGTGAGGAAAACTGCAAAATTTGCCTGAGCGCCGGAATGGGGTTGAACATTCGCATGAGCTGCACCAAATAGCTGTTTAGCTCGGTCGATGGCGATTTGCTCGATTTGATCGACAAATTCACAACCGCCATAGTAACGTTTACCTGGCAATCCTTCGGCGTATTTATTGGTTAATGCTGAACCTTGGGCTGCTAGTACAGCCGCTGAGGTAAAGTTTTCACTAGCAATTAACTCTAGGTGGTCGCGTTGGCGTTGTAGTTCTTGGTTAATTAATTCGGCGATCGCCGGATC
>REBL01000230.1 GCA_007692755.1 Nodularia sp. (in: cyanobacteria)
CCACACCCCACTCCCCACTCCCCACTCCCCACTCCCCACTCCCCACTCCCTACTCCCTACCTCACCACTTGCAGACGCTGAGTCACCATAGTCATCCCACCACCCCGAAGAATCACCGCAGAAACCCAACGGTGACCAGGGGTAGACGGTGCGCGTCCCACTTTAAAAAGTCCGCCAGATGTCAGCAATTCCAAATCTACAGATGTGGGATTGAGATATTTACTGATTTGGACAGGTTCTTCAATAGCAGTACCCAGGAGAAAATCTTCGCCCAGTGGTTCTTGGACAATGGCATCAAAATTATATTGCTGACCTACTCTGACTTGCTGTGGTAAATTGACATCTATTTGGGGTGGCTTGTTACCAGAGGTAATTCGGCTACGTTCAGATAAGATTTCCTGATGGACTATTTTTGCGCCTTGAATCCGTTGGCGTGAAATAATCGTGGCATTGAGAGCCAAATTGTTACTGTTAGCAGAAGGTAAGCCAACTATATTAGTTACTGTTTCGGCGACAATAGTATTGCCTTCGGCTTTCCAAGATTGCAACTGTGTATTGTATCGCAACCGTGGATATCGTTTCCAGAGTGCTATCAAGGATTTTTCTAGAGATTGGGCGTTTAATCCATCTCCATGTGTGAAGTTAGGGCTGTATAATTGCATTACTCCTTTAACATTACCTTGGCTTGCTGCTGCATCCATTTGCGTTAACAAATTTCTCAACTCAGTGGGTGTATTGCTGGGGAAAGTTGACTCAGTTATGATTGTTTGTGCAAAACCGTTGGCTGTGCGGGATTCGCGAAGCCTTTGTCTTAAAGACATCTGAGATTCTTTGACAGCAGCAGATACAGACTGCGCTTGTTCTGGGGTCTTGGCTTGAACGGGTTGCCCATGATTCGTGATACCAAGTATCAGCAGAGACAAAAGCAACCAAATACCATGAGGAAATTTCTGTTGGTGTTTCAGTAAGAAGGCAGTAATGTTAGTCATTTGGTAAGAGTTTACTGATTTGAGTAGAGAAGATCAGGAAATTGTTTTATCTTAGATAACCTAAGCCCTAAACGGTAGAGTTTTGATGGCAAACGCACCGATAAAATTATTAATAGCTGCCAGTGGGACTGGTGGACACTTGTTTCCCGCGATCGCACTGGCCGAAAAACTGCCAGACTATGAAATTGAATGGCTGGGTGTCCCCAATCGTTTAGAAACTCAACTGGTTCCCAAACAGTACCCCTTGAATATTATTGCAGTTGAAGGGTTTCAGCAAGGATTTGGATTGTCCACACTCCGCATCCTGGGTCAGTTAATGGCGGCGATTCTGGAAGTGCGACGAATCCTCAAACAAGGTAACTTTCAAGGTGTCGTCACCACTGGCGGTTATATCGCCGGTCCCAGCGTCATTGCGGCACGTTCTTTGGGGTTACCTGTAGTTTTTCATGAATCTAACGCCTTACCCGGTAAAGTCACCCGGTTTTTTGGCCCTTGGTGCAGTGTGGTGGCTTTAGGATTTTCCGAGGCTAGTCAGTATTTACCTCGTGCAAAAAATATCTGTGTGGGTACTCCGGTACGTTCTCAATTCCTGGATCAAAGTCTTGATACATCACTAGATTTACCCATTCCGAATGGTGTTCCTTTAATTGTAGTCTTTGGCGGCAGTCAAGGTGCGGTGGCGGTGAATCAGTTCGTGCGCCAGTCAGCTCCGGCTTGGTTTGATGCGGGTGCTTATGTGGTACATTTAACAGGCGATCGCGATTCCGAAGCAGATAGCCTCAAGCATTCACAATACATAGCATTGCCCTTTTACGACAATATGGCAGCATTGTTAAGACGAGCTAATTTAGCCATTAGTCGGGCTGGTGCTGGTAGCTTGACAGAATTAGGAGTATGTGGAACGCCAGCGATATTAATTCCCTATCCCTTTGCTGCCGAAGACCATCAAACATACAATGCAGATGTCTTTACTAAAGCTGGTGCAGCGTTAACTTTTAAGCAATCGGAGTTAACAACCCAGATATTGCAAACTCAGGTTTTAAATTTACTAGAATTACCAACAGAGTTAGCTAAAATGGCAGAAAATGCCAAAGCGATCGCAGTTCCTGATAGTGCCGAAAAGTTAGCTTCTTTAGTCCGTGAGATAGTTGAAAGTTTTCATTAATTCAAAACTACTCGACCACCAGAACACCAATCGCCATAATTGAGTATAAAATTTTGCCTTAGTCTTAGCTAAATGAGAATAAAAATACTGGATATTTTTGAATTTGGCACAAATTCAGCCGATATTCCTTTATGTCGCCTAATTATATTGTATAATTTGGTACTAAGGAACTTTACGGTTTTGTGACATCCAATCAATTTTGAGGAGTAGCTTGATGACGAAATTAATCTGGTTTCCTGTTGTGACTTCGGCTGTGCTAATAGGATTTGCAGATCATTTAGCCATTACCCAAAAACCCAAAACCTATATGCAGATGGGGCTAAATTCTTCCAAATCGTCAATAGAGTTAAACCAACCTGCCATAAAACTTTCTCAGACTACCAGCAAGATTGATGAAAAAACAGCCTTAGATTTAGTTTGGCAGCTACCATTAGTACAACTCAAAGCACGAGAAATTAGACAACTCTCTCAGGGGACTATAAAGGTTGCGGCAATTGTTTATGATTATCCTACGCCAGACAATCCCTACTATAAAGTTAGAGTATTTGACGGTGAACCCAAACACGATACAACAATTTATTGGTTCCGTGTATTGAATACAGGTGAAGTCATTGAAGTGCTGGATGTTATAGATAACAAATACATCTCTTTGGAGGAATGGCGAGAACAATTAAAACGCTAAGTGTAGCAATTCCCATTCAAATGAGGTACAAGCAGTAATAATTAAACGCAGATGGACGCAGATAAACGCAGATAATTGTGTCATTCCGGGCTACAGTTGGAATACTTTTTTATATGAAATCAATGTCTGAACAAAAACCTTTAAGTCCTTGGCAACACAAACCTTGGTGGTGTCAGCCCTGGTCTATCATGCTTACAGGTGCAACACTGATTAGCAGTAGTTGGTTATTATTTAAAACTATTTGGCTAACGGTTCTTGTTTCTATCCCTGTATTAACATGGATGGGGTTTTTCCTGTTAATTTGGCCGCAACTGATGATTCGCAGTGGCGTTTTAGAATCACATCAAAGCGATACTATACAACAGTAACCCTGATTTCAGATCAGCGACTGTGCTTTTAAGTAGGTAGGCACGAATATTGATAACTATACTGTAGGGTGTGTTGTCGTGCAGCGCGACGCACCGTCATCCGTATTTTAACAATTCAAAGTGGGTAATCCTACGGCATAACACACCCTACTTCTGATCAGTGCCATCTGGTAGAAACAAAGTGAATTGACTGCCTTTACCCAATGTTGATACCACCTTGACATCTCCACCATGCAACCGTGCTAACTTGCGTGTCAAGGCTAAACCCAAACCAGTACCTTCATACTGACGACTTAACCGACTATCTAGTTGTTTAAAAGGTTCAAATAAAAATTGGAACTGATTGGGCGCAATCCCAATACCAGTATCAGAAACTATAAAATTAATGCCTTTAGGTACCTTTTTGACTATCAAAGATACCTTACCTACTGGAGTAAATTTAATAGCATTCGTTAAAAGATTGAGTAGCATTTGTTTCACGCGCCGGACATCGGCAATGCACACATCTGTTGTTAAATCAATTTCACTGGTCAATTTTAATCCTTTCTCTAAAGCGCGATCGCCTACTGTCGATAAGACAGAATTACATACTTCTGCCACTGACAAAGGTAATAAAGATAATTCTGCTTTACCTGCTTCAACCTTAGATAAGTCCAAGATATCATTAATCACTGATAGCAAGTTTTCCCCACTATTATATATACAAGTTATATATTGCTTTTGTTGGTCATTCAGAGAACCCACAATTTCTTCTTGTAGCAACTGAGACAAGCCCATAATTGCATGAAGAGGTGTTCGCAATTCGTGGCTCATAGTTGCTAAAAATTCACTTTTTGCCTGACTACCAGCTTCTGCTGCTGCTTGAGAAGCACGCAGTTTTAACTCTGTTTGTTTGCGCTCAGTAATATCCTCAATCATGGCCAGAAAAAATTCAGGTTCACCGTTATCGTCTGGAACTACAGAAATGGCTAGATGAGTCCAAATTAACCTACCGTCTTGATGCAAAAAGCGTCTTTCCATCTCAATATGTTTTCTGGCGACAAGTCGGTTAGTCTTATCTACACGCATTTGAGAAATGAGTTGTTTATAAAAGGCTAAATCTCCCCTTTGGTGTGCAATATAATTGATGAAGCGTTGGCCGCATAGTTCTTCTTGGCTGTATCCTAACATCTGACACAGCGCCGGATTAGTATCGACGATCTGCGCCTTCAAGTCTATCAATCCAATAGCAATAGAGGAACGCTCAAAAATTGCCCTAAACTTGGACTCACTTTGTCGCAGTGCTGACTGTGCCGCATTGCGATCGCTTGCTTCTATAGCCATTGTGACAAAATCTGCTATCGAACCTGCAAAATTTTCTTCTGCTAAACTCCACTGGCGAACCTCGCCAAAGTGTTCATGACACACTACTCCCACCAAACGACCTCCAAGCCAAATCGGTGCAGCCAGCAGAGATGCAATGCCAAACACACAAAGATAAGAGGCAGATAATTCTTGAGTTCTGTGGTCTTTGATGGCATCATTGACTGCTATGGTGCGTTCTTGTTCCAATGCTTGGAAATAAGCAGGATAATTGGCTTTTAAAAAAGACCTCCCAGAAGTATGCTGTTTTTGGCTCACATCATACAAATCAAGGGATTCAATAGCTGAACGGTCTTCGTTATATAACCACACGCCAACCCGTTGCACGGAGAGGGTTTGAGTCCCCGTTTCCGTGATTTCTCTCAGGGCTGCATTCAGGTTACCTTGTTGGAATGTTTTGCTTCTGGCTAATTTAACTAGCGCCTGACTTTGTTTTCGCCGCTCATTTTCTGTGATTTGCAAAGCCTCTTGTACCTGTTGATGTGCTGTAAAATCGTTAACCACAACTATTTGCATTTGTTGTACCTTGTAATGCCTTTCATCCTTAAAACAGACGGTTCTAACTACAAATTCGTCACAGAGGTTTTCACATCAGAACAGTATATTTTTATTCATTAAATCTTAAAACTAGCTTTATATACTGAGTCGGCAAAGTTGAGACACCCTCTAATGATTAATGATCTGCATCAGCTACCACTGTCAGTAGATGTGTGTTTAATGCTGATATCAGATAACATTAAATTGAACAAAATAGCATCCCTCCTCTCAGGTATATCGGCTCAGGTTGATGCTCTAAATTTCGGATGATGACCATAAAACAGTATATTTTGAGCCATCGGACGGCTTAAGTATGAAGCTGGTTAACTCCAAAAAATGCTAGAAAACAAGGTGCTAATACGTAGCCACTGAAAATTATACTTAATATTTTAGAATAAATAGTTACTGCTTAACCATGTAAATACTGTCTACCAGAGCGATCGCGCATTCACCTAAAGAAAGATACCCAAATGGTGAAAGTTTGTAAGAATTGAAATAATAGCAGATGTTCTGGAGGTAGTGAAATGGCAAAGAACAGTGTGAGAATTGTTTCTCTGATTCCCAGTGGAACAGAAATATTGGCCGCATTGGGATTGACTAATGATATTGTTGGGCGATCGCACGAATGTGACTACCCTCCAGAAATCCAAAGCCTTCCTGTTTGTACCCAAGCACGTTTAGACTCTCATGACTCTAGCGACAAAATTCATGATGATGTCAATAATTTATTACAATCTGCCTTAAGTATCTATCAAATCAAAACAGATATTTTAGAGAAATTACAGCCCACCCACATTATTACCCAAGACCAGTGTGATGTTTGTGCAGTCAGCCTTGCAGATGTAGAAAAAGCTGTTGCTAAACTTGTTCACTCCTCACCTCAAATTATTTCCTTAAAACCGAATCTTCTGGAAGATGTTTGGCAAGATATTGAGCGAGTAGGTCATATATTTGGCGTAGACTCAGTTCACGTGTTAGAAAACTTAGAAGCTCGCGTCACAATTTGTCAGCGCAAACTCCAAGGGCTTTCTTTAACAGAATTACCCACAGTGGCTTGTATTGAGTGGACAGATCCTTTAATGACAGCTGCGAATTGGATTCCTGAACTGGTTAACTTAGCTGGAGGTCAATCACAGTTTAGTGCTACTGGTCAGCCTTCTACTTCTGTGTCGTGGGAAACACTGTTACAGTGCAATCCGACGATCATCATTTTTATGCCCTGTGGCTTTGATTTAAATCGGACTCGTCAAGAAGCCAAGTTATTCAGTCAACGTCAAGATTGGCAAAAACTGCACGCTACCCAAAGTGGCAGAGTTTATATTACTGATGGCAATGCCTTTTTCAACCGTCCAGGGCCAAGACTGGCAGATTCTCTAGAAATTTTGGCAGAAATTTTGCATCCAGAAATTTTTGATTATGGCTATAAAGGAACTGGTTGGGATACGTTATGAACCCAGCAATTAGACGCGATTTATCGCGTCTCGACAATTGTGTCAAGTCCAAGCGCTAAAAACAGCTAAACCGTAATATTTCCAAGGTACTGCTACTGTCTTAAACCCAGATGTAGCCAGCATTTGTAATTGATTATCTAAAGTCGCGAGTTGGTCTTGGCTTGAGTATCCTTGCTGACTACTACTACCAACTTTAGCCCGCACCTCTGTTAAATTAGTTCCCTGTTCGGCTGCCCATTCCTCTCGTGCCTTCTGGTAAACTGCTGCTAGGACAGGTGATTCTGGTAATGTTGGGTCTGCATTGCCAAAATAACCGCCTTGGTTAAGACTTACCGCAATGCGTTGAAATAACTTCAGCTTCATCTGATCATCGAGATGGTGAATAGCCAAAGATGAGACACAGGCATCAAATTCGCTACCAATATCCAACTTTTCTGGATTGTCTGCCCATTCACCAAAATCAGCTTGTATACCAGTCCAACGTTGTTGATATCCAGCATCTGTGATTTTATTGCCCGCACACTGTAACATTCGCGGTGAGTAATCTAGGGAAATGATTTCGGCATCGGGAAAGCGCTGGAAGATTTTCAGAGTCAGTTCCCCCGTACCACAGCCTAGTTCTAAAATCCGGCGCGTTGTGGTAGGAATAAACCGGGCAATTACCTCCAACATTTCATCGTATCGGGGTAAAAGTTGGCGAATGCCATTGTCAAAATCCGCAGTGTTAGCGAATACTTCTCCGGGAAATATTTGTTGCATGAGAATTGAAAGATAAATAGATGCACTACTAAAGCATAGCTTTGGCGGGTCGTTTCCAGATATTGTTAAAATGAAGCCATTATATATTTAGCTATCACGAATGCAGCACGGCGGCAATAAACCACCATAAAAAATCGCAAAACAGCCCAGAACATGATTCATTGGGCTTTTGACTTTTGACCCCTCTCTGCGAGACACTACGTGGTAAGCGCAGCTGTGCCATAGGATTTACGACTTCGCACAGAGTAGACTTTTGACTTCCGCGCAGCGGTACTAGCCCCAAAATTTTCTTCCCATATTTGGGAAATTATATGTTCCAGCTTGTCATAATTGTGTTTGTTGTTATTTTAGGTTCAGCGCTTTGTTCAGGTACAGAAACAGCGCTGTTTTCTGTTTCTCCCCTCAAAGTCAGACAATTAGCACAATCAAATAACCCTTCAGCCGTAGCACTTTTGGCGATTCGGGAAAATATGAATCGACCGATTGCAACCATTGTAATCATCAACAATATTTTTAATATTGTTGGCAGTATTCTTACAGGTAGCATTGCTAGTCAAGTATTAGGAGATACTTGGCTGGGGATATTTTCGGGAATATTTACCTTCTTGATTATCGTCTTTGCTGAAATCATTCCCAAGACAATTGGAGAGCGCTATTCTGAACAAATAGCCATGTTGACGGCTTTACCTGTGACTGGGCTTTCTTTCCTGTTCACTCCTTTAGTTTGGATTATTGAAAATGTGACTGCACGTTTTTTTAAAACCAAAAAACGACCTACTACAAATGAGGCGGAAATTAAGCTGCTGGCGAATATTGGTCAACAAGAAGGGATTATTCAAAGCGATGAAGCGGAAATGATCCAACGGGTGTTTAGATTAAATGATGTCACAGCCGCAGATTTGATGACACCGCGAATTATGTTGACATATATCCGAGGTGATCTGACTCTTGAGGAAGCAAAAACAGATATTATTGCTTCTCAACATACCCGAATTATTGTAGTTGATGAGTTTATTGATCAAGTAATTGGATTTACCTTAAAACAGAATTTACTGACAACGATGGTTGAAGGTAATAACCAGGAAAAAATTGCTAATTTAGCTCGAAAAGTTAACTTTGTTCCGGAGATAATTCGCGCAGATAAACTGATGAAAGATTTTATCGCAGCGCGTGAACACCTGGCTGTGGTGGTTGATGAATATGGCGGTGTGGCTGGTGTTGTGACTTTGGAAGATGTGCTGGAAGTCATCACTGGTGAAATTGTCGATGAGACTGACAGAACAGTTGATTTACAAGAAATTGCCCGGAAGAAGCGCGAAAAAATGTTGCAGTCTATTAATGTTGGTAATCTCCGGTGAATCAATATTTAAGGATGAGAGAATATTTTAAAAGCCATATTTGATGGGAAATTTAGGTGCGTTACAGCGAATATCCATAACACACCTAGCAAATGAGAACGACAGTATTTTTGTCCCCTGACTATTCGTCAATTTGACCAAGGCGACGGATATTTAAAATGTCGCTCATTTTCTTGATTTGAGTAAATACTTGCTCTAGTTGCACGCGATCGCGTATATCTATTCCTAAATCAATCAACGCTGGTTGACCAATGGAAGTATTCACCTGTGCATGACGCACATTGATTCCCTGGTCACTCAATCGGGATAAAATATCCTTCAATACTCCCACTCGGTCAAGGGCTTCGATTTGCACATTTACTGGGTAGGTGGGAGGACGGCTGATATTTTCGGTGGCTGAGTTCCAACTCACGGGTACTAAGCGTTCATACTCCACAGGCTCTAAATTATTGCACCCTTGGCGATGAATTGTAATTCCCCTACCCCTGGTGACCACACCAATAATCGGTTCACCAGCTATGGGGGTACAACACCCAGCTAAGTGATATACCAATCCTTCTACACCAATAATGGGTGAATCACAAGGACGTGTGCTGTGGGGAGGCGTATCGCGGACAGTTTTTGATGTCGTTGGTAATTCTTTAGTGGGAAATAAAGGCACAACGTTCGTCGGTTGTTGTCCTTTGGCTACTTCTCGCCAGCGATTGAGGACGAGGTTGAGAGTAATTTCACCGTAACCCAAATTTGCTAGTAAATCTTCAACGCTGTGGTAATTACACTTTTCCGCTACGGTGTGCATGGCTTCGGATTTCAGCAAACTATCAAAACCAGTTTTACCCAGTTCTTTTTCTAATATTTCTCTTCCACGAGCCACATTTTCATCCCGGCGCGATCGCTTGTACCATTGTTTAATCCGATACTTAGCGGCAGAACTTCTAGCAAAGTTCAACCAATCCAAACTGGGATGGCTGTTCTTTTGAGTAAGAATCTCCACAATCGCCCCATTTTGCAACCGCGTTGACAAGGGAACCATGCGACCATTTACCCGCGCCCCTGCACAATGATTGCCGACTTCTGTATGAATATGATAAGCAAAATCTATACAGGTAGCACCAGGGCTTAAGGGTATAACATCCCCCTTAGGGGTGAAGACATAGACATCATCTTCAAATAAATTGTCTTTGACACTATCTAAATATTCCTGAGCATCCTTGAGATCACTTTGCCATTCCAGCAGATGCCTTAACCAAGTAAACTTTTCATCTGCGGTTGTTAATTGAGCAGTAGAACCACCTGTTTCTTTATACTTCCAATGGGCTGCAATCCCATATTCAGCAACATGATGCATTTCTACAGTGCGAATTTGAATCTCCAAAGGACGGCCACTCAGTCCAATCACTCCAGTATGCAACGACTGGTAATGGTTAGGTTTGGGCAATCCAATGTAATCCTTAAATCGAGAGGGAATCGGGCGAAAAGCATCATGAACTACTGCCAAAGCCCGATAGCATTCCTCATTAGTCTGGACAATAATTCGCAAAGCTGCCAAATCGTAAATTTCATGAAATTCTTTTTGCTGCCTTTGCATTTTTTGATAAATGCTATAAAGGTGCTTGGGACGACCACTAATATCATGACAGTGAATGCCGGCTTGCTGCAAACGTTCTCGCAGCATATCTGTAGTTTTCGCCAGTTTCTCTTCCCGCGCCGCCCGTTTGTCGGAAACATGATTTTGTATTTGGCGATAAGCTTCTGGTTCCAGGTATTTGAAAGACAAATCTTCCAATTCCCATTTAATCCGCCACATTCCCAAGCGATTTGCTAAGGGGGCAAAAATATCTTTAGTTTCTTGGGCGCTGCGACGACGACTGGAATCGGACATATATTGTAAAGTTCGCATATTATGCAAACGATCCGCCAGTTTCACCACAATTACCCGAATATCCTGCGCCATAGCCAGAAACATCCGCCGGAAGTTTTCCGCTTGGCTTTCGGTTTTGCTGGTGAAATTTATTTTAGACAGCTTGGTGACACCTTCCACCAATTGCCGCACTTCTGGGCCAAAGTGTTTTTCTATATCGTCGCAGGTGATATCTGTATCTTCAACTACATCATGAAGAAATCCAGCTGCTATCATAGCAGCACTGCCCCCCAAATCTCGCAGCAATCCAGCCACGGCAACGGGATGACTAATATAGAGTTCTCCTGATTTGCGGTACTGTCCCTCATGCAGTTGATAAGCAAATTCAAATGCTTGACCAATTAAGACGGCATCGCTATATTTTCGGTCTGATTCTGGTTCGCTCTTATATACTGATGACTCTCGTAAACATTTTACCAGCCATTCCGGAAGAGCGAGATCGATTGTGGAATTTATAAGTATGCTGCTCATATAATAGGGATTGGGGATTAAAGGTGATCGGTAGATAAGTTAGAGATGAAGGCAACCGATAGCATCGTGGACAGAAAATGCTATCTGCAAGAGTTGAGTAAAAAAATGAGAATGATTTTCTAATTGCCTGTGGTAATTATCTAGACCGGGATTAAAAAATCATAGGTTGAAAATTCCATTTATTGCAAATAAAACCTCAAAGCGTAATTTGAGGCTTATGCTTTTTAATAAGAAGTTGAGAAACTTTATTGTAAAAGATAATTTTCTTGACATTAATACTATCTTAACTAGCACTGAATGTCTCTAAATCTTGAGAAATATCAGACACTAGCAACTTTGCTAGAGAAAGTACGATCTGATACCATCACTAACCAAGTAACTGCACCTGAACTGCGAAAGGGTGTATCTTTGTTGCAGCAGGTGTTTCGGCAAGAAATTGTGCCTTTACCTGATGGTAGTTCGCGAGTCCAGTCCTATCGGACAGAAATTAGTAAGCAGTTGCGCTTGTTGGAAATTGATGTCATGTTTTTCCAAGGATCGCGGCAAGCATCGACTGCTGAAGGAAGGCTGAAGACCATAGGCGATCGCCTGACTACTCTTATTCAATACTGTGAAGCGATTCTCCAGCCAGAACCAGAGGAGGAAAGTTAACAATTCTTTACCTTTTGCTTGAGTTATTCCATTATCTCATTTTCGCCTGGCAATGGACAGTTGTTTTTGTAACAAGTTGAGGAATGGGGAGTGGGGAGTGGGGGAGTGGAGATATTTAGTAATTCACAATCATGAAAACAGATGCGATTTTTTACGAAATATTTAAAGAATTTCCGCATATTTTCTTTGAAATTATTGGTAAGCCCGATACTAACACCAACATCTATGAGTTTACCGCACCAGAAATTAAACAAAAAAGCTTTCGATTAGATGGGTTATTTTCTCCCCTAGAAGCATTCCCGGATCAACCACTGTATTTTGTGGAAATTCAGTTTTACAAGGATGAGGAATTTTATGATCGACTGTTTACCAGTATTTTCCTTTATTTTACCCAGTATCAACCAACTAATCCTGACTGGTTGGCAATAGTCATCTATGACAAACGCAGCAATGAACGTAGCTATCCCGCGCGTTATCGTTCTTTGTTGTCACCGCATCTGCGTCGCTTTTACTTAGACGAACTTGAAGATTTACCAGCTAATTCTCTGGGAGTTGGAATTGTCCGCTTAGTTGTAGAAAGTGAAAATAAAGCTGAAGCACTGGCTAAAACTCTGATTGACAAAGCTAGGGAGGAATTGACAGATACTCTCATCCAAAGGAAAGTTATAGAATTTATAGAGACAATCGTTGTCTACAAGTTTCCTAATTTAAGCCGCGAGGTCATAGAAACCATGCTGAATTTAAACTTGCTGAAAGAAACTAGAGTTTATCAAGAAGCAAAAGAAGAAGGTGAATTAAAAACTAAGCTAAATATTTTGCCAAAGCTTGTGCAACGAGGACTTAGCATTCAGGAGATAGCAGAATTATTAGAATTGGATACGGAAACCATCAGAACGGCATTAGGAGAAAATTCTTAAATTTCGTTTTTCACCTCACCCCGTTTTTGAATTTATTTCAATTCTCCCCTTTCCTGGCTACGGTGTACATACAAGTCGGTAAATTCTCTTTTGTGTCATAAAACCCCACCCCTAGCCCCTCCCCCTTCGGGTTCACCAGTCGCCTACGGTGGGAAACCCGCCTACAGCGCTGGTTCACCGCAAGCGAGGAGGGGAACTGGATTTTTCAGAGGTTTTTTGCGTTATACCAATTTTATGTGGGGCTGCACATAAACCTGAAATCTCTTGATGAATCCATCTTTATCTGTGTTCATCTGCGTCAATCTGCGTTCAATTATTCTTGATATTTTACTCCATGCAGCTTCAGATTAATTTAGTATTAGGTAGTTGAGTATTTTTTATTTGGATGTCCCTAATCCGCATTCGGGAGCTAATCTGATAAACTGACGGAAATTTAAACTTATTATCTCCAGTGGTAGCTGACAGCTAACAACTAATATATGAGTGAAGCCTTATTTTGTATAGAGAATCTGCGTGTTGCTTATCCTCAGCGTCACGAGGAAGCGATCAGTTGGGCTGTTGATGATGTCTCTTTGACTCTGCAACCTGGGGAAAGAATGGGTTTGGTGGGGGAGTCGGGTTGTGGTAAATCAACTCTGGGAAGGGCTGCAATGCGCTTGTTACCCTCCTCTAGTAGCGTTGAGGGGCGGGTGACGTTTCAGGGTGAATCGGTGTTTGATTTGATGCCTGGGCAGATGCGGAAATTTCGGGGGGAAGCGATCGCCTTAATTTTTCAAGACCCCATGACCCGCCTCGATCCTTTGATGACGATAGGTAAGCACTGCATTGAAACTCTTCAAGCCCATTCACCAAATTTATCCACCAGGGAAGCTAAGGAACAAGCGATCGCGACTTTAGCAAAAGTGAATATTCCCGCTAGTCGTTGGTCTCAATATCCCCATGAGTTTAGCGGGGGAATGCGTCAACGGGTAGCGATCGCCTTGGCTTTACTTCTCAACCCCAAGTTAATTGTGGCTGATGAACCCACCACCAGTTTAGATGTCACCGTCTCCGCCCAGATTTTACAAGAATTAACCCGCCTATGTAGTGAAGAAAATATGGCGCTGTTGTTGATTTCTCACGATTTGGCCATGGTGGGCGAGTATTGCGATCGCATCGGTGTGATGTATCAAGGCAAAATGGTAGAAATGGGGGCGACGGAAACTGTCTTGAGAGAACCTCAACATGAATATACGCGATCGCTATTAAAAGCAGCTTTGCATATTCAAGCAGTGGATGAGGGAACTAGAGAAGAAACTTCCCAATCACCCATATTACAAATTACCGAATTGCAGCAGCATTACACTATTGAACCTAATTTTCTGGAAAAACTCTGGAACAAACAAGGAGAAACAATTAAAGCCGTAGATGGGATTAATTTAGAACTGTATCAAGGGGAGATTTTCGGATTAGTTGGGGAATCAGGTTGCGGTAAAAGCACACTGTCAAGGACGATATTACAACTGATTCGTCCTACATCTGGCAAAGTTGAATTTTTGGGACAGGAGTTAACGACTTTATCGCGCCCAGAAATTCGGGCTTCCCGGCGACAAATGCAAATGATTTTTCAAGACCCCCATGCTTGTTTAAATCCAGTGATGACGGTGGGACAAAGCATAGCTGATCCGTTATTTATCCACAATTTAGCTGATGCAGACAAGGCCAAAGCGCAAGTTTTGTGGATGTTGGAAAAGGTGGGATTAACACCGCCAGAACTTTTTTATCAACGTTATCCATCAGATTTATCTGGGGGACAGCAGCAACGAGTCGCGATCGCCCGTGCTTTGATTACTCGTCCCAAACTGTTAATCTGCGATGAACCTGTGAGTATGCTAGATGCTAGTGTTCAGTCACAAGTGCTGGATTTAATGTTAGAATTAAAAGTAGAATTTGAATTAACCTACTTGTTTATTACTCATGATTTGTGGTTAGCGCGGTTTTTGTGCGATCGCATTGCCGTTATGCATAGTGGCAAAATTGTGGAACTGGGTACTACAAAGCAGATTTTTACCAATCCTCAAAACTCTTACACTAAAACTTTACTAGCAGCCGCCCCCTTGCTAGCGCGTGCTTAATATTCAAACTCCCTCTTCTTATGCACTAAGGTGTATAGAGATCCACTCTTATCCCGCCCGGAACTTAAGTTCCGGGCTAATAGCTAAAGTCCACTTAAGTGGACTAAATTCAGTTTTTCATTGAGTCTTCTTTAGATGAATTGTGCTTGCTTTTTCTCCCCTCCTCGCTTGCGGGGAGGGGTTGGGGGTGGGGTGACATGATTGTGGTAATTATAACTAATTAGAGGATGTTTCAAAAGTGTCCATCTGTGATTTTAGGGACTTAATTATCCCCCCTAGCCCTGCTGCCTTCTGAAGGGGGTAATTAGAATCAAAGTCCCCCTTTTTCTACGCCGAAGGCGCATCCCCGAAGGGGTTTAGGGGGATTTAGGGGGATTTAGAATGTTTTGCTACCGACAATAAGAATTTTCAAACACCCTATTAAACGGAAATGACATAAATATAGATTTAATTATTTCCTTCAATTAATTGAACTGTGTTTCCACTGGTTCCATACAGTTCAACAAATCTTTTAAAGAGTAACGTACTGGCAT
>REBL01000232.1 GCA_007692755.1 Nodularia sp. (in: cyanobacteria)
GGAAATTATCGCAAGAAAACGCCGAAGGTTGATCAATATATCAATATATTGAGTTGATTAGAGAACTCCATGCTAGGTTCACGCCTTGCAATGGCTACGCCGCGCCGAAAGCATCGCCAATGGAATCGATACAATGGTAATATCAGGACTCAGTAAGCAATAGTGTCTGATATCACTGATACTAAACACCTGGTGCTAACCCTAAAATTCTGGTTTTAATGAGCAGCGACATTCAACTTACTCTCTTCGATGACTCCCACTCGAACCCACGAGATTTAATTCCCACAGACGCAAAAATTCCCATTACGCCTGGAACCTATGGCAATATGACCGAGTTGGGAGAAGATTGTAATCAGTGCCACCGTTGTGGCTTGGGAGACAATCGGACTCATGCTGTGGTGGGGCGTGGTCATCTCCAAGCACCAATCATGCTCATAGGAGAAGCACCAGGTCAAAATGAAGATGAAACAGGTTTACCATTTGTGGGTAGGTCAGGACAGTTGCTAGAGAGAATATTAGCATCTGTAAATCTGAGTACCGAAGAACATATATATATTGCCAATATAAATAAATGTCGTCCACCAAAAAACCGCGCGCCCAACCCTGATGAAATGGCGGCTTGTAAACCATACTTACTAGAACAAATTCGCCTTGTTGACCCGAAAATTATTTTACTCACAGGTGCAACTGCGGTTAAAGGTATCACCGGCGATAAGCGGGGAATTACCAAAATTCGCGGCCAGTGGCTGGAATGGGAAGGGCGTTTATGTATGGCAATTTTTCACCCTTCCTACTTGCTGCGTAATCCTTCTAAGGAAGTAGGTAAGCCTAAATGGTTAATGTGGCAAGATATCCAAGCAGTGCGTGCCAAGTTGGACGAAATCAGCATGAACTAGTAGTCTGTCAAATTTATTTTGACGGATAAAGGAACGAACCACAAAGGACACAAAGAGCGCAAAGGAAGAAGGAAAGAAAGAAGAAAAATTGAAGATTTATTTACCCGTCATTTTTGAGTTGACAGACTACTAGGAGAAGTGAAAAATGCAGACAGAAGATCGGTTAAAACAAAAGCTATGGGAAAAAATTAGCCAAATGCCTCCTGAACACATTTTGCTAGTTACAGACTTTATAGCCTCTTTAGATCAGCCAAATTCAGACCGAATGTTTACTTTAGCAGCTGCAAAGCTTTCTGAGCCAGCTTTGCAAAAAGTCTGGGATAACCCTGATGATGCTGAATATGATCAACTATGAATTTGGCGATGTTGTTTTAGTCCCTTTTCCCTTCACAGATCAAACTACTGCGAAAATTAAATAGTCGCAGCGAAGAGTCCCCCAGTAAATTCTCCCAGTTTGCAATTTGCAAGTCTTTTATTCCTCACTGGAAAATACAACATTTTCATAGAGGAGTTCAATGGGAAACTCAAATTCGATACTTGATAAAGTAATAACATCTCTTGGTATATAGGGATAATAAAGCCACATTCTACCTTCACCCCGTGAGTA
Organism: Nodularia sp. (in: cyanobacteria); assembly: GCA_007692755.1. Classification (GTDB taxonomy): domain Bacteria; phylum Cyanobacteriota; class Cyanobacteriia; order Cyanobacteriales; family Nostocaceae; genus Nodularia. The sequence goes on from REBL01000232.1 coordinate 1,504, forward strand.
ACGCTCAACAGAGATTTTTTCAGAGTCAATCATCAGATACTCTTGTAAAGTAGGCATTTTCAAATAATCAGATAATTTTTCACCTCTATCTCTGGCGCTAGTTCCGGGGGAAAGAACTTCGGCAATTATCCGAGGATATTGAATAAATTTGTGAGCTTTGAGGTCTTGAGGATCACAACTGACAATAAGATCAGGATAGTAGTAAGGACTGTTGGGAGTGACTTGCACCTTCACATCTGAAACATTCACTCGACAACCTTTGGCGCGCAGATGAGGGCGTAAAGCAGTATAAAGATTAAGAGCAATATCATTGTGCGGAATTGTCCCGCCTGTCATGGCAAAAATTTTGCCGTTGACATATTCATAGCGAATATCTTGTTGGGGTTCCCATGTCAGATATTCCTGGACGGTCATTTTTGGGGGTTGTTGAGGAATAGCTATCATTATCCTTAAAAACCATTATGGTTTCAAACAGGCTTCAATTTAGCAAATGATGAAATCTGGAATAGCAGCTGAAAGAACTGTAGTTAATACCGGGAATCCTTTAGCATAGGAAAAAATTATGTGGGGCTTAATTATATTTTTGGTGGTGGTATTTGGCTGGATACTGTGCATAAAAAACTCTGATTCATCTGTTCAAAAGAAAAAACCTAATCGTTATAGAGCAACTTCTGGTAACAATAACAGTGTTTGGACTAGCTCACATATACACGATTATGGTAGTAGCTATAACTCTGGTAGCAGCAGCAGTAGTTCCAGTGGTGGATATGGCGGTAGCAGCAGTTGCGATAGTAGTGGATATAGCAGCAGCAGCAGTTACGATAGTAGTGGATATAGCGGCAGCAGTTGCGATAGTGGTAGTTATGATGGCGGTAGTAGTTGTGATTGCGGAGATTAAATTCCGCTACGCATCCGCACACTACCCGCCTGACAATCTCGTAACCAAGTTTTAACCGCTTGGGCAATTACACCGTTACTACTATCCCTGGGGGGCGATACTACTTGTTGTTGTTGAGGATAAGCACCAATTTGGGTAAACATCATTACCAAACGCCACCTGCTGTTACTTTCTGTCAATAATAGCCAGTGAAATTGCTGTGATTCAACGATTTTACTAGCTATATACTGCCGTTCTAAAGTAGTAAAAAAAACTTGCTCAACTCCTGTTTCCTGACTTTCCTGCCCATCCGTGTTATGTCCTACAGAGTTAATGGGCAAGGGCTGAAACTCTGGTTTTCCTGCCACCAGCATATAACTGTAAATATCACTGTCTCTACTGCGACGGCGGGCGCGTTGAGTGACGCGATTAGCATAACTAGGTAAATCTTGCAATAGCTGAGTAGTTAATAATTCTAAACTTTGTTCGGAACAAGTAGAACTCAGCCCACCTTTCACGGCTTGTCTGTGAGTTTGTAAAACAGGTGTGCTGGCAAATACGGAGTTATTCACGCCATTTACTGCTACAAACCAGAAGCCGAAAGCGACAAGCCACAAACCATTATTTTTGCTTTTGACTTTTGCTTTCATCCCACTGTAGTTAACTCCTCAATAATCTTATTCCAGGCTAACTCAGGTTCAGTCGCAGCTGTTATGGGACGACCAATTACGAGGTAATCGGCACCAGCTTTGATGGCTTGGGCTGGAGTGAGAGATCGCTTCTGATCTCCCTTCTCTGCCCAACTAGGGCGGACACCTGGACAAACCAGCAAAAAGTCATTTCCACAAGTTTCGCGTAACTGTGCAACCTCCTGGGGTGAACAAACAGCCCCATTCAACCCGGATTCCTGCGCCATCAGTGCCATTTCCAAAGCATATTCAGGCAATTCTAGGGGAATCTTCAAATCAAACGCCATCTGTCTAGAAGAAATACTCGTTAGCAGGGTAATGGCAATTAATTGTGGTGGTTTGACACCCGCTTGCATTGCCCCCACCTGTACCGCCTCAGTGGCCGCTTTCAGGGCATCTCGGCCAGCAGTGGCGTGAATCGTGAGTAAATCTACCCCGTAACTAGCAGCACTACGACAAGCCCCCGCTACAGTGTTGGGAATATCGTGAAACTTCAAATCTAAAAATATCCGTTTTTGCCGGGATTTTAAAACTTCCAGGATTTTGGGGCCAGAACTAGTAAATAATTCTAAACCCACCTTCCAGAAATTTACCTGTGGCAATTGATCCACAAGGGCGATCGCACTTTGTAAATCCGGCACATCCAAAGGCACAATTATTTGGTCATTAGTCATTGGTTATTAGTCATTGGTTATTAGTTATTAGTTATTAGTTCTTTACAAGTCGGACAAACTTATTTTTACCAACTTGCAGCACACGCCCGTGTAATTCACTAGGCTGGTCGAAAGTGGTATCCAGGTCAGTGATGCGATCGCCATCTAGACGTACCCCACCCTCTTGAATTTTACGTTTACCTTCTCCTGTACTTTTGCACAAACCAGTGACATTGAGAAGATACGCTAATTTCACCGGAAACTCTGACACTTTCCCTAGAGAAAACTCTGGAACCGCACCTTCCTTTCCGCCGCTTTTTGCGGCATCCTTCGCCTCTTTAGCAGCTAATTCACCGTTATACTGTTTAACAATCTCCCATGCTAAAAGCATTTGGCGATCGCGGGGATTTTCTGGCAGTTTGTCCAAAGGTAAATCCGTCAACAGTTCAAAATATTGTGACAGCAAATTATCAGGGACACCTTGTAACTTCTGATATTTTTGACCAGGGTGTTCTGACAAGCCCACATAATTCCCCAGAGATTTAGACATTTTTTGCACACCATCCGTACCAATTAAAATCGGTAACAGCAAACCAAATTGAGGTTTTTGTCCAAAATGGCGTTGCAAATCTCGTCCCACAGCAATGTTAAACTTCTGATCAGTTCCCCCTAATTCCACATCTGCCTCGACAGCTACTGAATCATAGCCCTGCATTAATGGATATAGGAACTCATGGATGAAAATTGGATTCTCTTTCTTATAACGTTCAGCAAATCCTTCTTTTGCCAACATCTGCCCCACCGTCATAGTAGAGAGTAACTCCAGAATCTTTTCTAAACTAAGCCCGGAAAGCCATTCGGAGTTATAACGCACCTCTAACCTGCCTGGGGTGTCAAAATCCAAAATCGGGCGCATTTGCTCAAGATAAGTTTGAGCATTTTGAGCCACATCTGCCTCTGTCAGCTGACGGCGTACCTCAGATTTACCTGTAGGATCGCCAATACGAGCCGTAAAATCACCAATAATGAGAACTGCTGTATGACCTGCATCTTGAAATGCCCTCAGTTTGCGTACTGGTATGCTATGACCAAGATGAATATCAGATCCTGTCGGGTCAATTCCCAATTTGATCCTTAAAGGTCGGTTCGTAGTTACCAAGCGCTTCTCTAAACTTTCACTTTCACTTTCAGCATCAGTTGGTTGGGGAAAAATTTCTACTATTCCACGATGTAGCCAAGAAAAATTTTGCGTCATACTAAGATATTCGCTATTAACTACGCTTTTTACTCTATAAGTTAGGTTGGTTCTATTCACTGGCAATTTGTCCGTACTTTAATCTACTGAATTAATATAATTGCAAAAAATTAACCGCCTGGCTTCATTGAATGAATTACAGTTATATTTACAAGTGAGGAAGTGAGAACGCCGTGTCGTCTTCTAGGACTTTTACAAACAAGCAGCCACAACGTCAGGCTTCATCGGGTTTTGAGTTTTTGAAAGGAGTAGGTCAGATAACTGGCGGTACTCTGCTGTCAATAACAATGCTGGCAAGCTCTATTGTAGCCGGAGGGCTGGTTGGTCTGGCTATTAGTTTCCGTAACTTGCCAGATGTCAGACAGTTGCGTAACTTTTCGCCATCGGAAACAACTTACATTTATGACATTAACGGCAAACTGTTAACAAGTCTTCACGGTGAAGCCAACCGAGAAGTCATGGCCTTGGATAGAATTTCCCCAAATCTGAAACGGGCAGTACTAGCTAGCGAAGATAGTCATTTTTACGACCATCACGGCATCAATCCCAGTGGTGTCGGACGGGCTTTGATCACTAACTTGGTAGCAGGGAGAGTGCGAGAGGGCGGTTCTACCATCACCATGCAGCTGGTGAAAAATTTGTTTTTATCTCAAAAACGTGCCTTTACTCGGAAGTTAGCTGAAGGAGTACTGGCAATTCGGTTAGAGCAAATTCTCAGCAAAGACCAAATTTTAGAAATGTACCTCAATCAGGTTTATTGGGGTCATAATAACTATGGTGTACAAACAGCAGCACGCACTTACTTCGACAAATCAGCAGTAAATCTAAACTTGGCTGAGTCGGCAATGATGGCGGGTTTAATCCAAGCACCAGAAGAATTCAGCCCCTTTGCGAATATGGATTTGGCAAAACGCAAACAAAGGGAAGTTTTGGGGCGGATGCTGGAATTGAACTGGATCAGCCAGGAAGAATATAATGATGCCCTTAAGGAAGAACTGAAGTTTGGTCGCATCAGGTCATTCCAAGGTAGTGCCTTACCTTATGTAACTAATACTGTATCTCAAGAATTAGTGCAAAAATTTGGGCGTGAGTCCTTAATTAAAGGTGGAATGCGTGTGCAAACCACTATTGATGCTGACTTCCAAATTATGGCAGAAAAAACTGTCACTAAGTGGAGTACAAACTTGAGCCGTCAAGGGTTGCGTGGTAATGAAATTGCTCTGGTAGCCATCGACCCCCGCACGCATTTTATCAAAGCACTGGTTGGTGGTGTAAATTCCAGAGCTAGCGAATTCAATCGTGCCACCCAAGCCCAGCGTCAACCAGGTTCTGCTTTTAAACCATTAGTCTATTATGCTGCTTTTGCTACTGGCAAATATACACCAGACAGTATAGTGCAAGATACACCAGTCCGTTATCGAGATGGTAGCGGTTGGTACAGTCCAAAGAACTACGACAGAAGCTTTCAAGGAGCAATATCAATACGGGCAGCCTTAGCCCAGTCTCGTAACATCCCGGTGATTAGGGTGGGTATGGATATAGGTATGAATAAAGTCGTAGAAACCTCCCGTACCTTGGGAATCATGAGTCCGATGGCACCTGTAACTTCTTTACCACTGGGAGCTATAGGCATTACACCTCTGGAATTAGCTAGTGCTTACGCTACCTTTGCCAATTATGGCTGGCAATCGCCAGCAACAGTGATGGCCCGTGTCACCGATAGTAGTGGAAATATCTTACTAGATAATACGCCCAAACCTCAGTTAGTTCTGGATCAATGGGCATCAGCAGCAACTATTGATGTGATGCGTTCAGTAGTTACTTCTGGTACTGGAAGAGGTGCAGATATTGGTCGCCCCAGTGCGGGTAAGACAGGCACAACTTCATCTGAAAGAGATATTTGGTATGTGGGTACTGTGCCACAGTTGACAACTGCTATCTGGATAGGTAGAGACGACAACAGACCATTATCTAGAGGTGCAACCGGTGGCGGTATGGTGGCTCCCATTTGGAAAGATTTTATGCAGCAAGCCCTCGAAGGTGTACCTTCAGAGAACTTTAGGCCACCTTCTGCGTTTCAGCGCCCCAAGCCATAAGTAAATAGGGATTTTGGATGAGCAGTTAATCCAAAATCCCTCATGTCAGATTTAACATTCACTATTGCTGTTTTTCTAGTTCGGTCTTCATCCGCTGTAGGGTAAGATTCATTTGCTCAAACATCTGTTGCGGAGTCACTCCAAATTGGCCTAACTGAGTCTTGAGTTGCTGCACAGTCATCTGCGCCATGAAGTCTTCTGACAGCTCAAATCGCTTCATGAAGACGCGATAGCGATCCATCATAGTTTCCATTTGCTCAATAAACAGCTTTTTGCCCTCACGATCAAACTTGCCGTAGTTGTTGCCAAGATTGATTAGTGCTTGATAATCTTCAAATAGCTGTTTTGCTTCTTGCTGAACTATATCAGAGTCAAAGAATCCCATATTACTTATATTCAACTGAGTATTGAGACTCAGCAGCTTAATATTTTTGCCTCTATCACTATTTTAGTCTAGGGAATTCATCTAGGGAACAAGTTTCGGTTTAAGTACGGTTTTTTACCGGAATTTCAACACTTGACTGTGTGGGGAGTGGGGAGAAGAAGCAGGGGAGCAGGGAGCAGGGAGCAGGGGGGAGGGAGCAGGGGAGCAATGGGAGAAAAGATTTTGACTTCCCATTTCCAATGACTAATGACTAATAAAATCCAACATGATGCGCTGATGTATAGTGCCTAAAGGTCGGATTTCATCGGCAATTGGTGAATAACACTTACCTTGGCGAATATCGTCAGGTGTTAATAATCCCATATCCCAGCCTTCACTTAAAACCAATTGGTTTAATTTGACTAGGAGTGGTGCATGAAAGACATAACGAACAACAGTATCATCTGCATAACAACCGAATTCCTCAAATGATGGTAGGGTGTAGCCGATTTCTTCTATAACTTCTCGTTTCACTGCTACATCGGGCGTTTCACCAAGTTCGAGATGTCCACCGAATAGCCCCCAGTAACCAGGGTAGAGAATACCAGGGATATTATCTCGCAGTTGCATGAGAAATTTGTCTTCTTGGTAAAGAATTGCGATCGCTACATGAACTGGTTGCTGAGTCATCAATTTTTTTCTACGGGTAATTTATCCAAAAATCTTAACTTTCCTCTAAATAAGCTTCCCCAAACTCTTGGTCAGCTAAGGGAATACTCTTGTAGCGAACTTTACCCCTAATTACCACTTGCTCTCCCTCTTTAAGATTGGGTTGATCAGTAATCACCCAAATTTTACCAGTGGAGTCATTAATTTGATATGCCCATTGGTTCACTAAGGGAACTTGCTTTTCTACCTTACCTTGGACGTAAATTGTTGCCTGCTGGTCTGTTTCTGGTTTAATTTCCTGAATCAAGGTGACATTGCTACCAATGCTCAATTTACCAACTTTTAAGCTCGGTATTCCGAAGGAACTACAACTACAAAGTCCCACAACAATTAACAAAGCAATTCCCTGGCGGTAAGGAATGATACGGCAAAGGTGAAATTTTTTTGTTAGTTGCATCAAGTTAGTTCCTGGTCGTAAATTTAAGGCGGATTATTCCCATTACCCTTTATATTTCATTCCTTAGCTATTCAGCTAAATCCGCAGGAGCTTACTACTAGACCTCAATAAACTAGACATTAATATACATCTGTGTACAAATGGTGGTGCAGAAGCGTCACATGAGGCATTTGATCTGAGAAGATAAATAATATGAGTATAGTCTTGTGGATAGAAAGACGCTAAGGCACTAAGCAGCAACGCCTTCACAGTCAATAGACAAAAAAAGTTATTTATGACTGTTGACTCTGCTGCAAAAGACAGCAAATGTGGACTAAAGGCGAGTCTTGTAGGAATTCTAATGGAAACAAAAACTGCCAAACTTCTCGATGGTAAAGCTTTAGCTGAAAAAATTCATCAAGAACTTTCAGCTATCACTACAGAAAAACAAGCAAAAATTGGGCGATCGCCTGGTTTAGCTGTATTAATGGTGGGGGATAACCCAGCATCAGCGGCTTATGTCCGCAACAAAGAACGAGCTTGCGCTAAAGTCGGTATTGCTTCTTTTGGCCAGCATTTTCCCACCGAAACCACCCAAGGGGAACTAGAAGAAGTAATTGCTGCACTCAACCAAGATGAACGTGTGGATGGTATTCTCGTGCAGTTACCTCTCCCTAGCCACTTGGATGCTGTAGCCCTGCTGAATAAAATAGATCCAGACAAAGATGCTGATGGACTGCATCCAGTTAACTTGGGGCGGCTAGTGCGGGGAGAAGCTGGTTTACGCAGTTGCACACCAGCTGGTGTGATGCGGCTATTGCAAGAATATGAAATTTCTTTGCCGGGAAAACACGCCGTAGTTGTGGGACGCAGTATTTTAGTGGGCAAACCAATGGCCTTGATGCTACTGGAAGCTGATGCGACTGTGACTATTGCTCACTCGGGATCGCTTGACCTTGGTAATATCACGAAGAATGCTGATCTGATCATTGCAGCTGTAGGTCGCCCAGGATTAATTACTGCCCAGATGGTAAAATCAGGCTCCGTTGTGATAGATGTGGGGATGAATCGTGTCACAGATGCCAGTGGCAAAAGTCGCTTAGTCGGCGATGTTGACTGGGAATCAACAGCTGGTATAGCGGAATATATCACCCCAGTCCCTGGTGGTGTTGGTCCGATGACAGTTGCCATTTTGTTGCAAAATACAGTCGCCAGCTATTTGAAAAAGGCGAAGTAGTTGTGAGTTGTGAGTGATAAATTCTAAATTTTTAACTCCTCACTCCTCACTCATGACCAATAAATAGTTCCTTAATGGTTTCAGCCCCCAGATTCCAGATTGTCAATCCCAAATCCCAAATCCCAAATCTAAAATTGTTTGACTTTTTCCGCGCCACAGCATCTTAAAATTGTGACTGATAAGACAAACAGCCAAACGGCCCTAAAATTGAAGGAATATTAAGAATGGTAGCAGCTGATAACCTCCAGAAAATGAAAGAGGAAGCCACCTTTAACCTAGCCGCCTATCTCAAAGAGCGGCAAAAGCTTTGTGAAACTGCTCTGGATCAGGCTATTCCCGTGATTTATCCAGAAAAGATTTATGAATCCATGCGCTACTCATTATTAGCTGGAGGTAAGCGTGTACGCCCTATTCTCTGCCTTGCTGCCTGTGAAATGATCGGCGGCACAATTGAAATGGCCATGCCAACAGCCTGTGCTATGGAGATGATCCATACAATGTCGTTAATTCACGACGACCTGCCAGCAATGGATAATGATGATTATCGTCGTGGACGGTTGACAAATCACAAGGTTTATGGTGACGATATCGCAATTTTGGCTGGTGATGGCCTGTTGGCTTACGCTTTTGAGTTTGTTGCCACTCAAACCCCGGAAAATGTTTCTAGAGAGCGAGTTTTACAAGTGATTGCTCGTCTGGGCAAAGCCTTGGGTGCTGCTGGCTTAGTGGGGGGTCAAGTGGTTGATTTAGACTCAGAAGGTAAAACTGATATTTCTCTAGAAACCCTGAATTTTATTCATAACCACAAAACGGCTGCTCTTTTAGAAGCTAGTGTTGTTTGTGGGGGCATTGTCGCGGGGGCATCATCAGAGAATGTCCAACGACTTTCTCGCTATTCTCAAAACATTGGTCTGGCATTTCAGATCATAGATGATATTCTGGATATCACTGCCACACAGGAGCAATTAGGTAAAACAGCTGGTAAAGACCTAATAGCTAAAAAAATTACTTATCCCAGCCTTTGGGGAATTGAAGAATCACGCTCCAAAGCGCAACAGCTAGTGGAAGCAGCCTGTAGGGAATTGGAAATATTTGGAAAATTGGCACAACCACTCCAGGCGCTGGCTCACTTTATCACCAGTCGCAATCACTAGGTCAATTTTGGATTTGGGATTTTGGGTTGCATGAAAATGTTTTCTCAGAAATTAATTGCTGCTAAATTTACTAACCGAACCAAAACACCATGCAGGACATAGGCAACATTTTAGATAACCGGGTGCTGTTGGTGGCTCTGGTAGCTTGTTTAATTGCTCAAGCATTAAAGCTCGTAGTTGAAGTAGTCAAACATCGTAAACTGAACGTCCGTGTTTTAGTGACAACCGGCGGTATGCCCAGCGCCCATTCGGCTTTGGTTACAGCTCTAGCAGCTGGTGTTGGGCAGAGTCTGGGTTGGGCATCGCCTGATTTCGCTTTGGCTACGGTTTTTGCCATCATTGTCATGTATGATGCAGCCGGAGTCCGCCAAGCTGCTGGCAAGCAAGCTCGCATTCTCAATCAAATGATTGATGAATTATTCCACGAAAAACCAGACTTTAGCCAAGACCGTCTCAAAGAATTACTGGGACATACACCAGTGCAGGTGATAGCTGGTTCAGCTTTGGGCATAACCATCTATTGGTTAGCTCGGTCTGCCTACTAGTAGTTTGTCAAATTTATACGACTGATAGAGATGTTGCTAGTGGTCAAGTAATTAGAAACAGAGGAATCAAATTGATTAGTACCGATGGGCAGTCGGGAATCCAAAACGCCTATGCAGACGGTTTGCCGGGGATTGAAGAAACTCAGTCTAGGTCAAAGTCGAAAACCCGTAAGACTCGCCTTGAGCGCAGTCCAAAGGAAGCAACTAGGAAAACTAAGAAGTGATTCTTAGAAGCTCCGTACCTTTAGGTCGGAGTCATGTCACGGAAACAGTATTCAGGCAAATGTCACAATTAGCAAGTACCTAGCACCGCTGCGCGCAAGTCAAAAGTCAAAAGTCAAAAGTCAAAAGTTCAGTCACTAATGACCAATGACCAATGACCAATGACCAATGACCAATGACCAATGACCAATGACTACTTAAAACCGTTCACCAATCCCAAAATTGATGCGACTATCGCCGTCATCGTTAATGCCGTAGTCAATACGAATAGGACCTAGTGGAGATTGTACACGCACACCCAGTCCATAGCCGTAGCCAGTGCCGTTTTTGTTCAATACCTCAGCTGGTCTAGTTGTAGTTCCTAAATCACTACCGACATCAAAAAACAGTGCGCCACTGACTACTGAGAAAACAGGGAAGCGATACTCAACAGACGCTTGTACATAACTGCGTCCACTGGTTAATGCTCCTTCTTCGTAACCCCGAACCGAGTTACTACCGCCCAGGGTAAAAGCTTCATAGGGAGGTAAGTCACCTAAAACTGTACCCCCTTGCAGGTTAAAAGCTAGGGTTTGCGCTCCTGGGGCGAAGTTTGTAAAACTAACGGGTAAGTATTGGCTATAGTTACCTCGTAGTCTGGTGAGAAAAATGTTACCTATTCCTACTGGTACGGATTGATCGACCCCAAAGCGCAGGAAGGAACCTCTGGTTGGTTGTAAGGGATTATTCCGCAGGTCACGCTGTGCGCCTAATTGTAATAGCAGTAAATCATCTTCACCTTGTCCAGAAAAGCTGAGGGGAACTCGTTCTCCGGGGACTCCATCCTCGAAAACGGCTCCTTCTGGTCTGATATTACCATCGGCATCACGGGTAGAAATTCGTTGATACTGCACTCCGGCGGAAGCAGTCCATTCTGACCTTGCGTAGGGATTGGGAGATAGAGGGCGGTTAAAAGTAAGACCGCCACCTAATCGGAGAACACGGGGGCGATCGCCATCCGTATCTTCTGGACTAAATGTTCTAATATCACCATCTTGCCCATCAAAAATCAAGGAAATGGAACTACGGCGAAACAGATTGGCTGTATAAGAAGTTCTGTAGGGGTCACCTGCAATCCAGGGGTCTGTAAACCGGAGGTCAAACAGCAGTTCCCGTTGTCCCACCTGTACTTCCGCTCCCAGGTTTTGGTTTCTTCCTCCCAAGTTTTGCTGCTGATAACTAACAGTTCCAAATAGCCCACTGGCAGAACTAAAGCCGGCTCCAGCCGCAATCGAACCCGTACTTCGTTCGGCTACATTCACCACCACATCAACCTTACTAGGGTCAGTACCAGGGTCAAGGGAGACATTCACATCTTCAAATAGCCCTAGTCCAAATACCCTCTGTAGGTCTCTTTGTACGATGTCGCGGTTAAATACTTGTCCTGGCTTTAATTCCAGTTCCCGTGTAATTATATATTCCTTTGTCCGACCTTGAATTAGTTCTCCCGTCTCGTCTGTCTCGCGACCTTCACTATCGCGGAACCGGACTTTGAGATTTTCGACTACACCTTCTGCTACTTGCAGGGTAACAACGCCAGTTTCTGAAATTTGGGGCGAACCAATGACGTTTGCTAGTACGTAGCCTTGTTCTTGATACTTCTCGGTTAACTGCTTGATGCCTTCTTGCAATTCCCGCAGGTTGACGATTTGACCATATTGCGGGCCAAAGACTTCATCCACAGTATTAGGAGGCAGCACAGAAGGAACATCAGTTCCTGGATTGGCTTGCACTTCTACTTTACTCAGCACAGGGTTGGGTTGGACGATAAAGCTTACCCGCACACCCAAGGGCGTATCTTCTGGTACAGCCTGAACGTTGGCAAAGAATCCAGTACCAAAGATAGCGTTAATATCTTCTTGCAGTTGAGAACGGGTTGTTGTCCGACCGGGTTGAGTCCGAATTACCCTGAAAACCTCGTTTTCCAGTTCCGGTGTTAGTTGTCCTGTCTCAGGTGTGACAACTACTTCTGATACTAGTACGCGAGGCTCTTCAGCATCTGGGGTGACGTTGGGAGTATTGAAATTTTCCGGACTTGGTGTAGTTTCCGGTGTTGGTGTCGGTATCGACTGGCTAAGTACTGGGGGTACAATTTCTGGAATCGAATTAAATTTTGGGGTGAAAAAATTTGCGGTTTTCTCAGAGGTTTGACCAATTTTCGCTGTGGTCAAGGTGGGGATGATGACATCAGATGTCGTCTTCTGGGCTGAGATAACTGGGACAACTGTGACAACAGACTGAATCTCTGTGGAGTTGGAGTGAAAGTTGAGAGTTTCACTTGCTGACTGTTGATTAATCTCAGGCGGAAAAACCTCTGCTGTCTGTTCTGAACTATTAATGGTTTGGGCATTTACACTGAGCGCACCGCCTAATGGCGAGGCAATTGCCACTACTGCTACCCATACGGGAGATAAACGCATTTTATTTAAATTCCTCTTCACGTCCACACACCATTCACTTGGCAATTATGCTCTTATGCAAAAGATATTAGGTAAAAATAAAGTTGTTTGCTATTGCCTATTTACTTTATAAGTTATAAGGCATCAGTCAAAAACCATTTGTTTTTACCTTTTGGTTTTGACCAATTCAAGTTTTACTTTCTACTGCCTTTAGCACTCGTTGTAAAACCTCCTGATAAGCATTTTCGACATTCCCCAAGTCACGGCGGAAGCGGTCTTTATCCATTACCCGACGGTTAGGATCTGCTTCGGCTATATTCCACAAACGGCAAGTATCAGGGCTAATTTCATCTGCCAAGAGTATTTGCTGTTGTGAGTCCAGACCAAATTCTAGTTTAAAGTCTACTAGAGTAATGCCGCACTGCTGCCAAAAGTCACGGAGAAACTCGTTGACTTGCAATGCTAGATTGTGAATTACATCTACTTGTTCCGGTGTTGCTAGTTCTAGCAGAAATAAGCGATCGCGTGTTAACAGTGGATCTCCTAATTGGTCGTTTTTGTAATAAAACTCAACCAAAGGTTGTTTCAGCACTGTACCCACCGATAATCCTGTTTGTTGACAAAGACTACCAGCAGCAATATTTCTCACCACTACTTCCAGAGGCAAAATCTTGACAGCCTTGACTCGCATTTGATGCGGATGAGGACTATCAATGTAGTGGGTTTTTATACCATAAATTTCTAACTGCTGAAATAGCTGGCTAGAAATGCTACAGTTAATTTTGCCCTTGTTGATAATACTGCCACGTTTCTGGGCATTAAAAGCAGTGGCATCGTCTTTAAAATCAGCCAACAAGACTTCAGGGTCTTCTGTTGCATAGAGAATTTTAGCTTTGCCTTCGTATAGCTGGGAATAAACAGACATGATGTGAGGTAAAGTTTTAGGCAGTGGGCAGCTTTTGCCTTTTCAGGCTAAACTATTTTATCTTTAGTTATTGAATATCCGCCATCGGTGGTAAGTTGACTGTTATTTATTAGCTTATATCAAGCACTTACCCTCCAATACCGCCTTAAATGCAAAATTCAAAATTCCCAGTCTTATTTTATAAGCTTTTCAT
>REBL01000233.1 GCA_007692755.1 Nodularia sp. (in: cyanobacteria)
ACTGGAATGGGATTTGTAGTTAAAAATAAAGCTTTAAACAACGGAAATAGTTGTAGATGAATCTCTTCGGCACTAGCTACTTTTCCCGCACTAAAAGCTTGAATCATCTGCTGTAGTTGATTACCTACCAGATGAGAAGCCACACTCACTACTCCTGTTGCCCCAATTGCTAACATGGGCAATGTTAAGGAATCATCTCCAGAGTAAATCTGAAATTCTTTTGGTGTCAAGCGGCGGATTTCACTCGCTTGGTCTAAATTTCCAGTAGCTTCTTTGATGCCAACAATATTGTTAATTTCAGCTAACCGGGCGACAGTATCTGGACTGAGATTCTGTCCGGTACGTCCAGGGACATTATATAACATTAATGGTAGTTCTGGACAAGCTTGGGCGATCGCTTGGAAATGCTGGTAAAGACCTGCTTGTGGTGGTTTGTTGTAATAGGGTACAACTTGTAATGAACCATGTACTCCCATTGTAGCAGCTTTTTGAGTAGCTGCGATCGCTTCTTTGGTGGAATTAGAACCACATCCGGCGATTACCTTGGCTTTTCCGGCCACGGCCTGCAATATTTCCACAAACAACTGGTATTCCTCGTCCCAAGTTAGGGTAGGAGACTCACCTGTTGTCCCACATACGACTAATGTATCTGTACCGTTGTTAGTTAGATGTGCTGCTAATTCTGCCGCTACATCATAGTTAACACTACCGTCCGCTTTAAACGGCGTAACCATAGCGGTTAAAACTCTGCCAAATTCTCCCACCCTGTTTTTACTCCTAATTAACCTCTTGGTTTTTTACAGTTATCAGTTATCAGTTATCAGTTAAGAGACATAATTGGGTAAGTAAATCCCTGTGTTCACTGTTCACTGATTTCATAACCTATTGCTCAATTTGTTTCAAGGTTACTTCACAGATATAGTTTTTTATATATCTTACTCGCGAAAAATACCTGAAATTTAATTGGTGATTATTTCTCACTAGAAACGTATGCTTTTGCCGGTTTGAGTAGATTTTTTTCTACCAATAACTCGGCGATTTGGACTGCATTCAACGCCGCACCTTTACGGATTTGGTCACCAGAAAGCCAAAGTTCTAAGCCGCAGGGATGAGAAATATCTTGACGAATTCTTCCCACTAGAACTGCGTCCTGTCCGGTGGCTTCAATAGGCATGGGAAAGTGATTGTTTTCCCAATCTTCTATTAATTTTACTCCAGGAGAGCGACTTAAAATTTCTCTAGCTGTATCTGCACTAAAGGGATTGGCAAATTCTAGATTAATTGCTTCGGAATGGGCGCGCAGTACGGGAACCCGTATACAAGTAGCAGTAATTCTAATTTGTTGGTCGCCAAAGATTTTGCGGGTTTCGTTGACCATTTTCATTTCTTCTTCACAGTAACCCAACTCGTTTAAGGGGGAGTTATGTGGGAATAAATTAAACGCCAAGGGGTAAGGCAAGACTTCGGCTATTGGTTGCTGTCCTTGTAAAATAGCACTGGCTTGGGTTTTAACTTCTGCCATTGCTTTAGCACCAGCCCCACTCGCTGATTGATAGGTGGAAACTACAATGCGTTTGATGGGACTGATTTGATGCAAAGGCCAAATTGCCACACTCATCAAAATTGTTGTGCAGTTAGGGTTGGCAATAATACCTTTGTGGTTAGCAGCCGCTAAGGGATTTACCTCTGGTACTACTAAGGGTACTTCGGGGTTCATCCGAAAGGCACTGGAATTATCTATGACCACTGCACCCTTTTCTACGGCAACGGCTGCCCAAGTTTTGGATGTGGAACCGCCAGCACTAGCTAGGACTAAATCCACATTTTCTAGGGTGCGATCGCTTACCAATTCTACTGGTAAATCTTCGCCTTGAAACCGCAGCGATCGCCCGACACTTCTTTCTGATGCCAACAACTTTAACTCCGCCACCGGAAAGTTACGGCTTTCTAGTAATTCCAACAACTCTGTGCCTACAGCACCAGTGGCTCCCAAAATAGCAACACGATAGGATTTTGACAAACTGGCTTTCTCCTTTAAGAGGTTATGTGTAATTTCTCTTGACAAACAATTTACAATTTATACTTAGTTATCTAAATAGCGATCGCAGATTTTTAATAAAATTTTTTTTTAATTCTATGCGAGTTTTCTGAATATAGTACGTTTATTTTCCAGCTGACATTAAGTTAAACAATGTTGATTTTTGCGAGGATGCCTGCTAAAATGCCGCACCTATTTTAGATAAATGTATATAAGTAGCATTATACAACAACCTCATCTCCAGTAGAAAAATGGAGTACACACACTTCAGCATGGTTTAATTCGCAAAGTCTCAAAGTAAACAAATAGTAAAGTGAGTTGGCAATACCAATGGATGTACTATGATCCAGATGGACTGCAACCAACACAGTTAAAAGTGTAGCTTCGTGTTCCGGCAACAAACAGTCACTCTGAGTCCCACAAGGCAGACAAACCCAACCGCAGACGGATTTATAGCAGAAAATGCTAGTTGAGAACCAGGATATCACGGGTTAGACCTTTGAATTTAGCATTGAGGACTGTTTAATTTATTTTGACATACTCCCTCCCCGCACCAGAAGGGATAGGGATTCTAGGATACTGGCAGAAAATGCGGAGCGAACCCCGTCTGACTTTTCCTCTCCTACTGGAAAATGCCCTCACCAGTTGGATGACTCCAAACTACCAGAGTTAGTTTTCTTCCTTTAGGCTTCGTAGAACTTAATTGAGTCGGTGCATTTTACCGCTAGCAACTCGTTTCTTCCCAACTAAACTACTCAGCTACATTCTTACAGTGCGTCTAAGATTTTACCAACCCAACTTCTGAGTCGAACCCGATACCTTAAGTATGTCGAAGAACTTACCATTTATTTTACAACGATTACAGACTATGATGCATCAAGATTGTTTGTCTAAATCACGCTCTCGAAAGCCGTCCTGAAGAGACGGGGCTTTAGACCCAATTTTTTGGTAATAACTTAGAGTTGCAATCAGGTAAAGTTATTACGGTTAATTGTCAAGGGCTTTGCCATTGACGATAAACTGGATATCTACTGAAGGTACTTATCCATATAATATTGGATTTTGACAGATAACTTGTGGGTCCCTCCCATTCCTAAACCAAGAGAAATCAACCCACAGAAGCGGTAAATCGCGTCTTGTGCGTACTTGGAGCCAAAAAAACCAGAAATAAATATTAGAGACGAAGCATGAAAGTTACCCAGGAAAAACTTCCCGCCAGCCAAATTGGTTTGGAAATCGAGATTACGCCAGAAATTACCCAGAAAACTTACGAACAGGTAATTAAAAACTTAGCTAGTACTACAACTATTCCTGGGTTTCGTAAAGGCAAGGTACCTCGGCCGATATTGCTACAGCGACTAGGCGTAACTCGAATCAAAGCAGCAGCGCTGGAAGAAATAGTTCAAGATGGCGTAGAAAAAGCCCTCAAACAAGAAGAAATTCCAGCAATTGGGCAACCACAACTGCGGACTTCTTTTGAGGATTTGATTAGTAATTATGAACCAGGAAAGCCCCTAACTTTTTTAGCGGCTGTAGATGTAGAACCAGAAATCAATCTGGTGCAGTACACTGGTTTATCAGCCCAAGCCGAGGAAATCAAACACGACACCAATCGAGTTGATGAAGTCCTAGAAAAGGAAAGGGAAGAATTAGCGACGCTGATTCCTGTAGAAGGACGTGCAGCCCAAATTGGCGATGTCGCCGTAGTTGATTTTAAAGGTGTATTGGCAAAAGGTGAAGGCGACGACGAAACCGCCGAACCAACACCAATTCCTGGAGCGGAAGCCACCGATTTTCAACTAGAATTGCAAGAAGATAAATTTATTCCTGGCTTTGTATCGGGCATGGTGGGGATGAATCCTGAAGAAACTAGAGAAATTCCGGCTCAGTTCCCAGATCCTTATGCCAACGAAGAGTTAGCTGGAAAAGCGGCAATTTTCACAGTTACACTCAAAGAACTTAAGGAAAAAGAACTACCAGAATTGAACGATGACTTCGCCCAGGAAGTTAGTGACTTTGATACTTTAGAGGAACTGCGTGCTTCTTTAGCAGAACGGCATCAAAAAGAAGCTGAGGAAAAAACCAAATCGAACCAGCAGGAAGCTTTGTTAGCAGAACTGCTGAAGTATGTGGAAGTTGACTTACCAGAAACCTTGATTGACAAAGAAATCGACGCGATGCTGACTCAAACAGCGATGCGGCTTTCTCAGCAAGGATTGGACGTGAAAAAGCTGTTTACTGAAGATATTATTCCGCAATTGCGGGAGCGATCGCGCGATGAGGCCATTGAACGCCTCAAACGGTCTTTGGGATTACTGGAAGTTAGTAAACGCGAATCCATCGAAGTCACACCTGAAGAAGTTCAAACCAGAGTCGCAGAATTGATGGAACAGTACGCAGACCAAGACATTGACGCTGATAGAATGCGCTCAGTGGTGGAAAACGAACTGTTAACTGAAAAAATCGTCGATTGGCTGCTAGAACATTCATCAGTCGAACTTGTCCCCGAAGGTTCTCTGACTCCACCAGAAGAAGAAACAGCAGGTGAATCAGAGACAACTGAACCTCAGACCGAGGAAGAAAGCGCCGCAGCTAGTACAGAATCAATATAATCTGGCTGAGTGCTGAGTAAAAATTTTTCCGACTCGGTACTTTCTTGTAGAGACGTGATTTATCGCGTCTTTACACCAAATTTCCGTGAAATATTTCAGGAATCTTGAATAAATAGGGCATCTGTGAGCGCTTTAGCTTGACCTGCTTTAGCGAGAGGAATATATATAAGGCATAATGGTGAATAAATAGCTCAAATAAAATTGCATCCGTGAAAAAGGCAGCAATAACTGCTACCAAACCTGTCCTAACTTAATTCTCAATTGTTCTTATATGCTTCTATCGCAGTCGGGAAACGACCCCATCAATAGTTTAAGTAGAATCAAATTTAGCTCCCATATGAGCCAACCCACCAACATTGTACCGATGGTGGTTGAGCAATCTGGCATGGGAGAGAGAGCTTTTGACATTTACTCCCGCCTGCTGCGAGAGCGGATTATCTTTTTGGGTACTCCCATAGATGATGCTGTTGCCAATTCCATTGTGGCTCAATTGCTGTTTCTAGACGCGGAAGACTCAGAAAAAGATATTCAAATATATATCAATTCTCCTGGCGGTTCCGTCTACGCAGGGATGGCAATTTATGATACAATGCAGCAAATCCGTCCTGATGTTGTTACCATATGTTTTGGATTAGCCGCCAGCATGGGAGCATTTTTGTTAGCAGCAGGTTCTGCGGGCAAACGGATGTCTCTCCCTGACTCTCGCATCATGATTCACCAACCACTTGGTGGCGCTCAAGGTCAAGCCATTGATATTGAGATTCAAGCGAGAGAAATTCTTTACGTTAAGGCTAAGTTGAATCAGTTACTAGGCCATCATACTGGTCAACCCCTGGACAGACTTGAGGCAGATACTGAACGTGACTTTTTTATGTCCGCAGAAGAGGCAAAAAATTACGGTTTAATTGATCAAGTCATCTCCAGACAAAACATTCCCACCGCAGGGGAAAACGTCACCATTCTGAAATAAGAGGCTGGTATGTCTAAGTACGACTCCCATTTAAAATGTTCGTTTTGTGGCAAGTCTCAAGAGCAGGTGCGTAAATTAATCGCAGGGCCGGGAGTCTACATCTGCGATGAATGCGTTGACTTGTGTAATGAAATCCTAGATGAAGAGTTACTCGACACGAATACTGCTGCGTCACAACCAGCACCAAGGTCAGAACCACCTCAAAAACGTCGGGCGCGCTCCTCTAATCTCTCTCTGAACCAAATTCCCAAACCCAGAGAGATTAAAAATTATCTAGATGAACACGTTATCGGTCAAGACGAAGCCAAAAAAGTATTATCAGTAGCGGTTTATAACCACTACAAGCGACTCGCAGTCATTCAGTCGAAAGGCAAAAATGAGGCAGATGATGCTGTCGAACTGCAAAAGTCTAATATTTTGTTAATTGGCCCGACTGGTTGCGGTAAAACCCTCTTGGCGCAAACCTTAGCCACCATCTTGGATGTACCCTTTGCTGTGGCTGATGCCACGACACTGACAGAAGCAGGGTATGTCGGCGAAGATGTGGAAAATATCCTGCTGCGACTGTTACAAGTGGCAGATTTGGATGTCGAGGAAGCCCAGCGCGGCATTATCTACATTGACGAAATAGACAAAGTAGCTCGCAAGAGTGAAAACCCTTCGATTACACGCGATGTTTCCGGTGAAGGCGTGCAGCAAGCTTTGCTGAAAATGTTAGAAGGGACAGTCGCTAATGTGCCACCTCAAGGAGGACGTAAGCATCCTTATCAAGACTGTATCCAGATTGATACTAGTAATATACTGTTTGTCTGTGGCGGTGCTTTCGTAGGTTTAGATAAGGTGGTAGAGCAGAGAGCGGGCAAAAAGTCAATGGGTTTTGTACAGCCCGGAGACCTGCAATCCAAAGAAAAGCGGACTGCTGATACTCTGCGCTATCTAGAACCAGATGACCTCGTGAAGTTTGGCATGATTCCCGAATTTATTGGACGTGTCCCAATGGTAGCAGTGGTTGATCCGTTAGATGAAGAAGCTCTAATGGCGATTTTGACCCAACCACGCAGCGCTTTGGTGAAACAGTACCAAAAGCTGCTTAACATGGATAACGTCGAATTAGATTTCAAACAGGATGCCTTACGGGCGATCGCGCAAGAAGCCTACCGTCGGAAAACAGGCGCTAGAGCGTTGCGAGGCATTGTGGAAGAATTGATGCTTGATGTCATGTACGAATTACCATCCCGTCAAGATGTGACTCGCTGCATGGTTACCAAGGAAATGGTAGAGAAGCGCTCAACTGCTGAATTGATAGTGCATCCGTCTTCCCTACCGAAGCCAGAATCAGCTTAGTAAGTCATTAGTCATTGGTCATTGGTCATTGGCTTTTGACTTTTGACTTGTGATTTTTGATTTTTGACTGTGGAAAAATGCCTTATATTTGTGTTCGTGGTGTTGATCATTATTATGAATGGGTAAAAAAACCATCTGGTTCTTTGGTAAAGCCAGTTATGGTTTTTATTCATGGCTGGGCTGGTTCAGCTAGGTATTGGAAGAGTACGGCTAATGCTTTAGCAGACCAATTTGATTGTTTACTCTACGATTTGCGGGGTTTTGGGCGTTCTCGTGGCCAGCCTAATATAGCCGAAGCCAGTGAATCTGTTGTGGAGTCCCAATCAATCCCAGAAAAATCAGAGGCAATTAAAGAGTTAACCTATGAATTAGAAGAGTATGCTGAAGATTTAGCCGCTTTGCTAGATGAATTACAACTTCAGCGCGTTTATCTTAATGCTCACTCAATGGGTGCATCTATTGCTACATTATTTATCAACAGTTATCCCCAACGAGTAGAAAGAGGGATTTTAACCTGTAGCGGTATTTTTGAGTACGACGAAAAAGCCTTTACTGCTTTTCATAAATTTGGTGGCTACGTAGTCAAATTTCGTCCCAAGTGGTTAGGGAAAATACCGTTTGTTGACAGAATATTTATGGCGAGATTTTTGCATAGTCCCATCCCCAGTTCTGAGCGGCAGGCTTTTTTGCAAGATTTTTTAGAAGCAGACTATAGTGCAGCTTTAGGTACAATTTATACTTCAGTCAGTAAAGCTCAAGCAGAATTAATGCCCAACGAGTTTGCCAAGCTAATAGTACCGACTTTGCTGGTAGCTGGTGAGTATGACCAGATTATTCCTGCCCAAATGGGTCGTCAAGCGGCAGCAAAGAGTGACAAAATTGAGTTTGCCATGATTCCCAATACATCGCATTTCCCCATGTTGGAAGATGCCTCAACTTACCTACTGCGGGTGCAAGATTTTTTGCAAGTCAAACAATTTTAGATTTTGGATTTTGGATTTTGGATTGACCTTTGGTCAAGGTACCGGAAGCACAAGCCGATTAACTTAATTTTATGTCGGCGAAATTTTCAACCCAAACCCAGCTCGCGTTTTAACAAATTAATTGACTGCGCCCCAATGTAATTTTCCACCTTAATCAGTTTAGGTGGACGAATAATGTCTTCAAGTGATGCTTGTACTGCTGCGTGTACAATGGCAAAACTAGCTTGATCGCTGATAATGACTTCCGCCCGCTTGACGATCGCTTGCAGTTTGTACGCATCTTTTGGTTGTGCAGTCATGATCAATAATTCATCTCCTCGTAAACCGTGCAGAATTACTTCTGCGGCCCTGGCAATTCCTGAACTCAAACTAACTATACCTACACAATTTTGCTTTGGTAGGGTTTTTAGGAGGTCTAGTTCTTTGCTGTAGTCGTAGATATCTAAAGGAATTACACGTACAGCTTTCGGGGCTGCGATCGCTTCCACATCACTAATGAAATAACGGCTTGTGACTACTGTTGCCGAGTTAGTTTTATCTAGGACGGCAGTTAATTCTTCCATCGCTACCAACTGTACAGGTATATTGAGAGACAGTTCTAACTCATACACCATCAATTCACCTGCGCCTATGTCATGAGAGGGAACTGCAACCAGCACTTGGGCGCTACAACGTAAGCGCCAATCAATTTCACCTAAAAATAGCTCCCGCGCTTGATTGAGCGAATAGCCTTGAGAAAGCATCTCATCAAGTGCTTTTTGCACCAGTTTATATGCATCTTCGGCTTGTTTTTTAACTATGGGGTATTGCACCCTGCCACCACCTTCATGCCCTTGGGTACGCACATAAATTCCCGAACCAGCGAGACTTTCCACAAACCCGTCTTCTTCCAACTGGCGGTAAACTTTGCTAATGGTATTGCGGTGTAATCCAGTGTGCATAGCTAATGCCCTGGTGCTGGGCAATTTGTATCCAGGTGGATATTGTCGGCAAGCGATCGCAAACCGAATTTGATTAAATAGCTGGTTGGAAGCGGGAATTTCACTGTCTGGCTGAATACGGAATTGAATCATTACCAAACCTATTTATATTAGTAGGGGCAAGTAACTAAGTGCATTTATGACATATTAGATATCTTATATACACATGGGATTTTTTAGATAGAAATTTTTAATCTGCTCACTTTTGCTAATTAATAACTTTGATGGGAAATACTTTGAGTTACTGGCATAGTTATATCAAATCATCACATATTGAATGATACAGCACTAGTATAAATTTTTATGACAGAGCAGATAATAGCTACCACAAGTGTGAAACTTTCACAAGATCATCTCCAAATATCGGCTTATGTGGCGCAACCACAAGCACCTGGTTCTTATCCGGGAGTTGTGGTCTTACAGGAGATATTTGGTGTCAATGTTCACATTCGGGAAGTTACAGAAAGAATTGCTCAACAAGGATATGTCGCGATCGCCCCAGCACTTTTTCAACGTCAAGCCCCTGATTTTGAAACTGGCTACACCCCGGAAGATATACAAATTGGTAAAGAATATGCTTGGAACCAAACTCAAGCATCAGAGTTATTGAGTGATATTCAATCAGCCATCGACTATCTCAAAACTCTACCCCAGGTCAAACCAGATGGCTTTGGCTGTATTGGCTTTTGTTTTGGTGGTCATGTAGCATATTTAGCTGCTACCCTACCAGATATCAAAGCGACTGCTTCCTTCTACGGTGCTGGCATTGCGACTCGCATACCAGGAGGTGGCGCACCCACTATCACCCGGACTCCAGACATAAAAGGCACAATATATGCCTTCTTTGGTGTGGAAGATGCCAGCATCCCCGCTGAACAGGTAGATCAAATTACCGCAGAATTAGAAAAATACCAAATCTCTCATCGTGTGTTTCGCTACGATGGAGCTAACCACGGATTTTTTTGTGACCATCGCGCCAGCTATAATCCTAAAGCCGCAGCTGATGCTTGGGAGCAGGTGAAACAACTTTTTGGCAGTGTGTTAGGAGCCTAGTACCGCAGGGCGGAAGTCAAAAGTCAAAACTCTGATTCTACAGCTTTTGTATTGATTTCTTATGGTTGGCTTATTTACGCCGTGCTGTACTAAAGAAAAAATACTGTGAAGTTCCCAGATTGGGGGCTATTCTAGTTATTTTGGGTTGTTTTGCCGACAATAATTAAGCCATAATTACCTAACACTTTCACTAGATCGGAATTTGTTAGGCGTTTAGTAAAACTCCAGTGGCATTACATCAAATATTAATTTATCTTCAATTGTCATGAACTCCGAATCGAAACTTTCTCAATCTGCCAATTCGTCTTTTACGATGGACGATTTTGCCAAAGCATTAGAAGTACACGACTACCAGTTTCAAAAGGGACAAGTTGTACGTGGGAAAGTCTTTCAACTTGACCCCGATGGAGCATACGTAGATATTGGTGGCAAGTCGTCTGCTTTTCTCCCCCGTGATGAGGCTTCTTTGAGAGCAGTTACCGATTTATCGGAGGTGCTGCCATTGCAAGAGGAACTGGAGTTTTTGATTATCCGCGACCAGGATGCAGAAGGTCAAGTCACCCTTTCACTAAAGCAGCTGGAAATTCAGCAAGTTTGGGAACGATTGACTCAAATGAACGAAGGTGGTCAGACGGTGCAAGTTAGGGTAACAGGTGTGAATAAAGGTGGTGTTACCGTTGATTTGTTGTCCTTGCGAGGATTTATTCCGCGATCGCATTTAGCAGAGCGTGATAACTTAGAAGCACTTAAAGGTCAAAGTTTGACTGTGGCTTTTTTAGAAATTAATCGTAATACCAATAAACTGATACTTTCCCAGCGCTTGGCAACTCGTTCTAGCAGCTTCAGCTTATTAGAACTAAATCAGCTCGTAGAAGGTAAAGTGACGGGGATTAAACCTTTTGGAATATTTGTAGATTTAGATGGTCTCAGTGCCTTGCTACATATTAAGCAAGTTAGCCAAAAATTCATTGAATCTCTCGAAAAAGTCTTTCAAATTGGTCAAACAATTAAAGCTGTAATTATTGACTTAGATGAAGGTAAAGGTCGTGTGGCTATTTCTACCAGAGTTTTGGAAAACTTCCCTGGTGAAATGCTAGAGAATTTCGATGATGTCATGGCTTCAGCCGAGGCGCGTGCTAATCGAGCTACCAACAAACCTGCTGAATAGCATCAGGATGTGAGTTTCACGCCAATTCTTTGCGCCTTTGCGCCTACCCTGCGGGAACGCCTCCGGCGAATGCGCCTTGGCGTGAGACCTTATTTTTACATTTAAGGCGATGTCGGATTAATGCCTTAGTATTAGGGCATCCAAAATCAGTCCGATGATTCTCACGACAAAGACGAGTTTCATGTCGAACTTTTCCGGCATGAATATTAAGATTTATTATCTACACTTGACCAAATGATTTTTACGCATTCATGTGGATAATTTATTCAACGGAGAGGGGGAGATTCGAACTCCCGGAGGTTTTAGCCTCATCCGATTTCAAGTCGGACGCAATCGACCACTCTGCCACCTCTCCAATAAAACTGTCCAGCTTTTAAAAAACCCACGACAATACAGCAGTATAGCGCTTTTGCCGAAGATTAACAAGCTGACAGATCATACTATATCTCATCATCTACACAAATTGCACGACTGAAGGCAAATATCTAAGAAACACTAAGCTAAAGCCTCCGGCACGCTACGCGATCGCTCATACAAAATTTCCTCTAAAGTTACCTGAAAATCATGGCCTATCCAAACTTGGGATACTTGGGAAACCTCACCCGCTTCTAGGGAAACAATCGAAAAACTACGCAGCTTCTCGCCCTGATTTTCCAAAATCCTGGGTACAGTTGCCGCATTCAAGTAAATTGTTCCCTCTGGACTTCTAAATACAGCTTGGCGCTGGACTTTTTTGGTGTGTCTGAGGGTGCGGTGCATATGACCAAATGTCACCAGAGGAATGGTTTTACCAGCCGTCAGGGTCTGAGAAATCGCCGCCCCCAGGTCAGGGTCACCAAAGTCACCACCGATGGGATGCCAGTCCTTACCGCAAGGATCTTCGGGGCGATCGCCTAAACCACTAGGGCCATTGTGAGCCAGAAAAATAATCGTTTCATGAGCGGCGCTATTTACGGCTTTAACGATGCGGTCGGCGGATTCTTTCAGACTGGTCACACCATACCGTTCTTGAACAATATCCGCAAATTTCCACTCAGGGCCACCCCAAGTAAAGGGACGACCCCCCACCACAGTTAAATTCCACGCGGGAAAATCCAGCTTGCCGTAACCTACATGGGCTGGGCCTAATAAATCGAGTTGTTCCTGTACCCAATCTGACTGAGAACGGTCATAAGGACATTTCCTGCGTCCCCATTCCGTGGCAGTGTACCAAGCATCGTGGTTTCCCATCACTGCTGCCTTGGGAATGTCCAGGGAGGCGATCGCTCTGACCACATCCACCGATTCATTGCCAAAATCACCCACAAACAGCACTAAGTCAACACCCAGATGCTTGAGTGCCATGCCATCTTCTAATTCCCATTGGTCGTGAACATCTCCAACCACAGCAATTTTCAGGGTTGTTGATTGAGTTTTTTGACTGGTCATGCCACTTTCCTTGCCGTCTATCTCCAGCATATGAAACTCCGCCGGATTTGGACACAACTGAGAGGACATCCACCGTCTACTATTTTTGGTAAAAACTACTATAATTGAATCCACAGGACAAAAACTTGCAACTTAAAGCACCCCTAACTGTGTTTACCACTGCACTACCTCAACCAAACCAAACCCAACCGGGTGGACTACCGCTAGATTTATTTACTGCCATTGAGACTCTCAAAAAAGAACTCAACGCAGTGATCTTGGCGCATTACTATCAAGAACCGGATATTCAGGATATCGCCGACTTTATTGGGGATTCATTACAATTAGCCAAAGCCGCAGCCCAGACCAATGCAGATGTGATTGTCTTTGCTGGTGTTCACTTCATGGCAGAAACAGCAAAGATATTGAATCCTGATAAATTGGTGCTTTTACCAGATTTAGATGCTGGTTGTTCTTTAGCAGACAGTTGTCCACCAGACGCGTTTGCAGCTTTTAAAGCAGCGCATCCAGATCATCTGGTAATTTCATACATCAACTGTTCGGCGCAGATTAAAGCCATGAGCGATATTATCTGCACCAGTTCCAACGCTGTGAAGATTGTGCAACAGATACCTCAGTCACAGCCGATTATTTTTGCCCCGGATCGGAACTTGGGACGGTATGTGATGGAACAGACTGGACGAGATTTGCTGCTATGGCAAGGTAGCTGTATTGTCCATGAAACATTTTCTGAAAAGAAAATTGTGCAGTTAAAAATTACCCACCCTGAAGCAGAGGCGATCGCTCATCCAGAATGTGAAAGTAGTGTATTACGCCATGCCAGTTTTATCGGCTCAACAGCTGCTTTACTCAAATATTGTCAAAATAGCCCTACAAAAGAATTTATCGTAGCTACAGAGCCAGGTATCATTCACCAAATGCAAAAACTGGCTCCCGACAAACACTTTATTCCTGCCCCACCATTGAATAACTGTGCTTGCAACGAATGTCCATTTATGCGATTAAATACGCTGGAAAAATTATATTTAGCAATGAAAAATCGCACTCCTGAAATTACCATGTCAGAAGATATCCGCCTAGCGGCGCTGCGACCAATGCAACGGATGCTAGAGATGAGTAGTTAATCTGGATATTTTTACTTCAGGGGATATCTAGCGCCCGATGTCCCCATCAAAATTATATTGAACTTTTCCGAGCTTCTTCTTGTGCCACCTCACTATATTTTTGGTATAGTTGTGTACGAATTTTCGCTTCCTGATAGCGGTTGTGATTCGGTGGTACCATACCCATTAAATCTGAAGCTCGTTGCCACTGAGCAGCTAGTTCTAACCACTCAGTTGGTTTTGTGGCTATTTTACCAGCAGCAGAAGCTTGGTTAGCGATTCGCACCGCGTCTGAAAATGGTTCCTCAGTAGGAGCAGAAATACTATAATTAGCAGCACGGGGTAAGGATTCCGCTTTACTGTCATCACTATTTGCTGTAACGGAAGAGTTGGTAATGTTTAGTTGTACGAAGTTTGTCAGTTTATCGCCTAACTGAGCATAAACAACCCAAGCTAGCAATAACAGTGAACACAAACCAGTTGCTGCTAGTATCCGTTTCTTGGATGAATTTTTAGTAATTACGGAAGAGCGAGAAAATTTGGTCTTAGGTAAATTTATTTTTACTTGAGTTCGAGTTTCTTTTAAATCTGCAATTAGCTGTGTGAAGATATGGGGCTGAGTTAATGTAATTTCCTGTGACCAGAGTAATTGATGCTCTCGATAAATTTCCGTCAGCCAAAGTAATTGCTGTTCCCGAACAATTCGACTATTGATATTAACTCGACGAATATTACGGGGTGTGATGGAATTCAGAATTTGCTGGATTTGTTCTACTAGACTAGATTGGTCAAGTTGTTCTTCTCTAGCCGCCTCACACAGAAGTTGTAAAACCCCATCGGCAAAAATAGCTCTGGTTCTCACCCCGGAGTTAGCTAGTTTTTCGTTCAATAGTTGAATAATTGCAGCTACACTACCTTGATGAGCCTGCCAAGCGATATCATTTATCCGATCTAGCATTTGAGATTTAGTGATAACTATCGCACCCTGACTGATTAACTGACTCATTAATTTAGAGAATCTAGTTCTACTGATTTTTACTTTGTCTTCGATTTTACGAGTAAAAATCAGAGTTGCCAAATAAAATTATAAAAATTAAGCCTTTTTCTCGGTTTATCAGCAGAATTTCTCAGCATTGGGTAAAGTTTACACTGGTGTATAATCTATCTGTGTAGCAGAATACATAATATATTATGGCTATGCTTGCCCAAGTCCAAGAACTAGTCTACACTCTCAAATAATTGATGCTTTACTAAATTCTAAATTCAAGATAAACGAAAACCCCCTAGCAATGATGAGAGCTAAGGGGCTTCGTTAAAATATAAACCTGGCATCGAGCTATTTTTGCGTAGGGCTACCCCTAAACTATCGTCGCCGCAGCAGCGTTTCACCTCTGAGTTCGGGAAGGGATCAGTGTGGTTCCACCGCGCAATAGACACCAGGAAAAATTGGTGGGTCAGCAACCCTGAAGGCTGCACAGTAACGCGAATTAATTAGCTTACACAAGCAATGATGTGAGGTCAAGCCCTCGGTCTGTTAGTACACCTCAGCTTCATACATTACTGTACTT
>REBL01000121.1 GCA_007692755.1 Nodularia sp. (in: cyanobacteria)
ATACTCCCGGTGCGCTTACGCCAATAAACACGTCTGCACCTTGCATTGCACCCCCTAGTGTACCCTGGGCTTTGACGGCGAATTCCTGCTTCTCTGGGGTCAAATCAGTGCGGCTGGTAGAGATAATTCCTTTGGAGTCACACATCCAGATTTTTTCGGCTCCAGCTTTGCGAAGTAACCGAGCGATCGCCACCCCAGCTGCCCCAGCCCCGTTAATCACAATTCTGATTTCTGCGATTGTTTTATTAACCAGCTTTAAAGCATTAAATAAGGCTGCTAAGGTAACAATGGCTGTACCATGTTGGTCATCATGGAAAACCGGGATATCTAGTTCCTCTCGTAATCTCTTTTCGATTTCAAAACAACGTGGCGCAGCAATATCTTCTAAGTTGACACCACCAAAAACTGGGGCAAGATTTTTGACTGTCCGCACAATTTCGTCTGTATCTTGGGTGTCAAGACAAATGGGGAAAGCATCAAGCCCGGCAAATTCTTTGAATAGCATTGCTTTACCTTCCATGACTGGTAAAGCCGCAGAGGGGCCAAGATTTCCCAACCCTAAAACGGCACTACCATCGGTAACAATGGCGACAGTATTTTGCTTGATGGTTAAATTGTAAACTTCCTCTGGGTCTTGAGCGATCGCAGTACAAATTCGACCCACGCCTGGGGTATAAGCCATTGCTAAATCAGAAACACTCTTTAAGGGAATGCGGCTAACAATGCTAATTTTGCCCCCACGATGCAAATTAAAGGTGCGGTCATAAACACTGAGTAATTTAATATCTGGCAATGCTTTTATTGCTTGCACAATTGTTTCAGCGTGTTCGGTGCTAGCAGCATCTACAGTAATATCACGGATAGATTCATGGCGCGTTTGCTCAACTAAATCAATGTGTCCGAGATTACCGCCACTGGTAGCGATCGCCTGCATGACTGAGGCTAACATTCCCACACGGTTGGGAATTTGCAAGTGTAGAGTCAAACTAAAACTAGAATTAGGAGTTAGCTTTGTCATTGTGATTTTTGAATTTAAGTTTTAGATTTTATATCGAATTTTTCTCAAATCGTGGTGATCTCCTGAGAAAAGTTGCGAAGCTTACCTCATTTCACCAATAATCCCACAGCTGCAAGCCGTGGGAACATCAAAATATTTGCCAATTCCAGTAATGGTCGGCATAATCTGACTTCTATTGACTATAAACTCTCCAAATAGCTTAATAGGTCTGCCATTTCTTGAGCGCTTGGTTGAAATTTTGGCATTGGCGGGGTTTCGCCACTAATAACTTGATGAATCAGCTTATATCGTGACTTGCGCTTGGAAACACCTTGCAAACTGGGGCCGACTAGCCCATCTGCTTCGAGTCCATGACAACCAGCGCAGTTAATTTGAAAAATCGCGTGTCCTTGAATTGGGTCTCCATTCAGGGAAAGGACATTCTTCACATAAGGATCAGAAGCTCTAACCATTTGAACACCAAAAATGCCCAAAGGGGCTGCTAGCAGTATCACCAGAGCCAACAAGGTGATCCACTGTATCCGAGTTTCTGGTTTGGTAATCTGGTTATCCAAAAGGTTTGCCGTAGAAGTAGAGTGTACTCAAAGTTTTTCATGTTCCTACACATAGCTTAAAAGTTCTTGATGGTGTCTGCAAGCACAAATGATCATTTTTTCATGCTCATTTGTGGTCTAAAAACATTGTAGCGCGAGGGATTCATCCCTTATTTGGTAGAATTAAAAGCAGAAACGAATATTGAACAATTGCAAACAGGAGATTTAAAGTGGTTGAACCCCTGCTTTCAGGTATTGTCCTTGGTCTGATTTTTGTGACTCTGGCTGGGCTATTCTTCGCCGCCTATCAGCAATACAAGCGCCCCAACGAATTAGGCGGCTAAAAGTTCTGAGTGGAGGTGCGATTAATCAGTCAGCGCGTTGCCAACTTTCCTCAAGTGGTACAACTGGCTTCGCATCTCTACAAGAGTGGCTTTCGCATCAATTCAGCATCGCTTCATATTCGTCATGTGAGCCAATCCAGAACCAGTAATAATCGTTACCTTTTTTTAAAGCCAACGCTCGATAACCACCAGTAACGCGCGCAGACCAGAGATTGTTGCCTACTTTTTTAAAATGTAGAGAGGGATGCAAGGAATTTTCTTGCCAAAGTTGATAGGCTTTTTGAGCTTTTTCCTTTATTTCTGGAGATAAATCTAGATAAGCTTGCCAAAAATCAGCAGTTGCGAAGGACTTCATTTAAATCTCTCACGTTATTGGCTGCAATGTCTGCTTCTGCTTTGGCGATTAGATGATTCAGTTTTCCTGATGCGAGATCAGTTTCAATTTTTTGATCCCACACCTCGTCCAGATAATTTAGAAGCCAGTCCGCAAGTTGGCGAATGTCATTTTCTGGTAGTTTTTGGATAGCTGCTTCAATTTCTGGTAAATTAGTCATAAAAACCTGAAGAATTACTTGTATAGTAGACTGCAACGACACTGGGAGATTCTGTTTCAGTCTGTTCTCATGTTGACACTTTCGGCTTCATTCCCCTCATCCATGATTCTATAAAAAGTAAGCGCAGTATTACCGTAAACCTTTTGGCGGCAAATCTCCCAAGTGGGTATGACTGGAGATGTCCAACCTTGAGGATTGTGTTCTACGGCTATTTCACCATTTACAGATAATAAATTATGATGTGCGATCGCTTCTAAAACAGGCTGATATAATCCACTAGCATAGGGCGGATCAAAGTAGATTCTGTCAAACTGCTGGCCTGATAAGTTTTTTAATTGCTGCATGACATCACCTCGCAAGAGTCGCCATTTTTGTGCGCCATGCCCTACCTGCTGCCAGTTTTGTTGAATTATGGCACTAGCTGGGCTTGATTTTTCAATTCCTACTACTAAATTGGCTCCTCTACACAAAGCCTCTGCACCCATTGAACCAGTGCCGGTACAGATATCTAGCCAGGAACAATCCACAATTGTTCCCTGCCAAATATTGAACACTGCTTCCCTGACCCTTGCACTGGTGGGTCTGGTAGCTTGCCCTGGTAAAGTTTTAATTTGGCGATTCCCGTAAATTCTCAGTGTCATTGGTCATTAGTCATTGGTCATTGGTCATTAGTCATTGGTCAACAGTCAGGGAAAAACCATGACAAAAGACAAACAACAAATGGCAAAATCTGAAATTGAAAGTTGGATTAGGCAGCAATTTTTTCGCGGACTTGGGCAACAAAATTAGAGAGAATTTGCAACCCGATGTTAGAAGATTTTTCCGGGTGGAACTGTACGGCTGTCAAGTTTTCACGCGCGATCGCAGCTGTGATAGTTTGAGAACCGTGGGTAACAGTTGCGGCTCTAACTTCGGGATCACTTGGGTCAACATAGTAAGAATGCACAAAATATACCCAAGGATCGGCCGGCAAATGCTCCCACAAAATGTTTTTTCGTTGCGTAAACTCTAGTTGGTTCCATCCCATGTGGGGAATAGTAATCCCTGCTTCTGGTCGGAAACGTCGCACTTTTCCGGGGATAATTCCTAGCCCTGGTTGAGTTCCTTCGGCACTGGATTCAAATAAAATTTGTAATCCCAAACAGATGCCTAAGAAGGGTTTACCCGATGCGATTGTATCTTTAATGGGTTGTTCTAAACCACGCGATCGCAGGTGTTGGACTGCGGGATCGAATGCTCCCACTCCTGGCAAGACTACGGCATCTGCCATCTCTAAATCTTTAGCAGAATGAGTAATCTGAGGAGTTGCTCCAGCTTTTTCTAAACCTTTGCAGACTGAGTGCAAATTTCCCATATCGTAATCTACGACTGCAATGATTGGCATTGACCGGCTCCTGGTAAGTTTATTATGGAGGGTGTTTCTATTCTAAATAATATTTCCTATGGCGAAAAGAATACTATTAACTTCTTTTGAAGTTTGGTTGAGCGATCAACTCTCAAATTCTTCCGATGATTTATTACTGGAAGTGATCAAAGATGACTCGCTCCTTCATGATTTAAAATTTTTACGGCGTTTACCTGTGGATGTTCATCTGGCTAGTTCACAAGTAATTCAAAAAATATCTGAACTGCAACCCGATTATATTATTTGTTGTGGCATGGCTGCTAACAGGACAAAACTAAGTGTGGAAGCGGTTGCTAGCTTCGAGTCAACTGTTTTGCCGACAACTTTTAACTTGGAAAAATTAGTAACAGGTGCAACAGCAATTGAGATTAGCCACGACTGCGGTAAATTTGTTTGTAACTCGTTGTACTATGCCGTTTTAAATTACTTGTGCCAAAATCAATCCGCAGCAGGTTGTATTTTTGTCCATGTTCCAGTGTTAAATTCTGAAAATTTGCCCATCGTCTTGGCTGATTTCTTATTAATTATTAACAATTTGGCACTTTCATAAAGTCGTCTGCGTCTCTTAGGTGAAGCCATTTCTCAGTATTATGTTGTCATTTTTACTAAACTTAACCCTCGCCCAAGCAACACCAGCTACCCCACCCCCTGAAGAAGTGGTAAAATCTCAAGAAGTTCGTTCCTTGCCGGGACAACTGGATAATGTGCCTGTTTTTAACAGCAATAGTCCAGAATTGGTATTGAAAGAAGGGATTTTACTTTCTACATTTCCCGCAGATGGCAAAAAAGTATCAGAGGCGCATCTGAATTATCCGTTTCAAGGGCGATTTGATGTTTTTGCCCATCACGTTGCTAGAGCTGAACCACCGGAAGATTTGCGATCGCTGCATATAGGAATCATGCTGCATAATCCTGGAACTGAACCAGTAACGGTGAATATATTGCAAGCAGCAAGTTATTTAAGTCAACCAGATGCACCATTTATTCAGTTACCAGCGACGAGTCAGAATATCTTAGGTAATGTTTTTGCAGGGCCAGGCGATCGCGCTGTATCTGATATTTTAAGAGGCAGACGACAAGACACTTTCCCAGCCCAAATTGTCATTCCCCCAGGGCAAAATCAGATGTTATTAAATTTGCCCATTCCTGTAAAAGAACTAACACCACCTTTAAATGGTCGCTCTACATTAATGCGGTTGCAGAGTAATGGTACTGTTTATGCCGCTAGCATGGCTTTATTTGCCCGTCAGAATACCGATGGTAGTGAACGCGCCCCGACTTTAGCCGAATGGGAAAATTTACTCAAGACTGGTGAATTGTCCACTCCACGGGATAGAGTTCCCACACCTTTAGAAGCAACTGACCAAGGGAGAATTTATGGACGTGTCGCCGGAGTTGCTCAAGGTTCTCAGTGGAAATCATTAGTTGTAGATAATCCCGATGCGAGATATTTAACAATCCCCCAAGCTGGTCAAGCATTTTCCTATCCTTTAAGTAGCCTACATGGAGGGACTTTAGGCACAAATCAAATTCAGACTGCACCCATGCTGGTACGTTATCCTGATACCGCTTATATGGCTCATGGTAACTATGGGATTCAATATAGCTTGCAGTTGCCACTACATAATAATACTGAAAATTCTCAAAGGGTGAGTGTAGCTGTACAAACACCAATTAAAGAAGATAATTTGGTCAAACAAGGATTACGCTTTTTTACGAACACAGCACCGCAAGTATTTTTCCGGGGGTCAGTGCGGGTACGTTATAGAGATGATCAAGGTCATGCCAAAACTCAGTTTACTCATTTAGTCCAAAGGCGAGGTCAGCAGGGAGAACCCTTGGTTTTATTAAATTTACCACCAGGCGATCGCAGATTAGTAGAAGTAGACTTTATCTATCCCCCAGATGCGACACCACCGCAGGTATTAACTGTATCAACTCAAGAGTAAATATACAGATTTAGCAAAAACGCCCACAGCTTTCAAAACTGTGGGTTTAACTACATATATGGCTTGGTTTTATTTGGCAATGAAATAAGAATTTTTACAAATTATCTAAAAGTTCTTCCACTGAAATATCAGCTTGATTCAAAATACTTTTGAGTGTTCCCACGGCTAAAGTTTTCTTATGTAATGGGACAACACAAACTATTTCAGCGAAATTGTTATTTTCATCAACTAATTGCTTTTTTAAGATGACATGACTTCCGCGTTGTCTTGTTTGGACAAATCCTAAGCGTTCCAATGCACGAATTACTTCAGCCGCAGGGACTCGTGGTAGCTTAGGCACTTATCACCTCAAATGTAGTTAACAAACGCGGATTTGTTTGAGGAAGGGAAACTTCTTCTAGGTAAAGTTCAGTTGCTTCTTTGAGATTAGCAATAGCCTCTTCTATGGTTTCCCCTTGGCTAGCTGTTCCCACTTCTGGACACTCAGCTACATAAACATCTTCTTCCCAATAGACAATTGCCGTAAATGTGCGATTCATAATCCAATTTTATGGCGCGATAATCGCCCCAGGATGATCAACTCCATAATAGCAGCCACTTTCTCTATATTTAATTTATCAATTGCACAGTCAATGAAAATAGTGGAATAGTCCACAATAATCTAAATTTATCCCTGAATATGGTAAAGTCCAAAGGGTTTTTATTTTAATTAATGCAGGATAAGGATGGAAGGAAGTTTTTTGACGGCAGTTTTTCTGCCATTGGCTCTATTTATAATTATGCTAGGCATGGGGTTATCCTTGACCTTAGACGACTATAAGGGAGTTTTAATATATCCCAAAGCAGTAATAATTGGCTTGGTGTCGCAGTTAGTCATATTACCCATTGTGGGCTTTGGCATTGCGTCAATGTTTCCCCTCAACCCAGAATTAGCAGTAGGCATGATGATCTTAGTCGCCTGTCCTGGTGGCGCAACTTCTAATATGATCACATTTTTAGCTGAGGGAGATGTTGCTCTTTCTGTCACCCTCACAGCTATCAGTAGTTTAATTACAGTTTTTACTATTCCTCTGGTTGTCAATTTTGCAATGCAGACATTTTTGGGCGCAGGGACAACAATACAGTTACCTGTGTTAAATACAGTTGTGCAGATTGCAGTGATGACGCTTTTACCTTTAGCAATTGGGATGGTAGTTAATCGATATGCTCCCGGAATAGCAGCAAAGGCAAATAAACCTGTAAAGTGGCTATCTCTATTTTTCCTGACCGTGGTGATTACTGGGATAATATTTCAAGAACGAGAGAATTTTCTGCCTTCTGTGATGGCTGTGGGCGGGGTAACTCTGATTTTAAATGTGGCGACAATGACATTAGGTTTTGCGATCGCTACTTTAACAAAATTAGGAGAAAAACGCGCTAGGTCAATTACAGTAGAAGTAGGTATTCAAAATGGAACTCTAGCGATCGCGATCGCTTCTTCGCCTACGCTACTCAATACTCCCGCAATGGCTGTTCCAGCAGCTATTTATAGTCTGCTCATGTTTGTGACTGGGATTGGATTTGCATTTTTTGTCTCACGCACCAGCGCAAAGCAATAAACAAGAATACAAGGATTTGTAGGGAACCAGCAGCTAGATGAAAGGAAAATAATATGTCTTGGCTCGAATTAAGTCTAGATACAACCCATGAAGCTGTTGACTGGGTTTATACCTTACTATCCGAAACTATTGATATTAATGATGTTTATATTACAGAATATGCAGAATCTGATGCGGCTAATTCCCATTGGACATTTACGATGCGGTTATATCTACCCTACGATATCAGTGCGCGGACAGGGGTAGAAAAAATTACCAGTCTGCTTTCGCCCTTGCATCGAACTGGAATGACAACAGCAATTCAGACGAATGTGGTTGAGAAGAAAATCACAGATGCGCCCCAGCCACGTTTATATCCCATTGGGGAAAGATTTATTATAGTCAATTCTGATACACCTGCTGAATCTGAAATAGCAGACAAAATTACTTTAAAACTCCAGAAAACCCTCGCCTTCGGTAGCGGTTTACATCCAGCCACCATTCTCAGCCTCCGACTGCTAGAACGCTACATAGTACCTAATATGCAGGTGCTAGACTTTGGCTCAGGTTCGGGTATTTTGAGTGTGGCGATCGCGAAACTGGGGGCTAATGTCTTAGCTTTAGATAATGATCATGTTGCTGTGCAAGCGACTCAGCAAACTGTATCTCTGAATAATGTAGAGCCGCAAGTAAAGGTAATGCAAGGTAGCTTGGGATGTGGCAGTAATC
This sequence comes from Nodularia sp. (in: cyanobacteria), assembly GCA_007692755.1. Lineage (GTDB taxonomy): Bacteria > Cyanobacteriota > Cyanobacteriia > Cyanobacteriales > Nostocaceae > Nodularia. Next base: position 8,110 of record REBL01000121.1, read on the forward strand.
TGGGGCATTGGATGGGTGGAAACACTGTTAATAATGTGCCACAAATTGAAGCGGAAGACACATTTGATGTGATTGTTGCCAATATCTTCTCACGGGTACATATTGCCCTCGCTGATGATTTTCGGCGAGCGCTGCGTCATCATCAAGCACAACCGGGGCTATTAATTACAGCCGGATTTACCACAGATCATGAGGAAAGTGTCACCACAGCCTTGACAGAAGCCGGATTTGAGGTAATCGATTGTGAACGATTAAACGAATGGGTTGCACTTGCTCATCGGTGTCAGCTGAAAAAACCTGATTTTCCCCAACATATTTAAATACAACTCTTGTGGGATGGGCATCTTGCCCGTCCAAATTGCGTAATGTCAATTACGTGGGTATATCTTGGAGACGTTCAGCCCGAACGTCTCTATTTAGACAACATCAAAACTTGAACTGCTGTAAATGACTGCGGGGATTATAGGTACGTATAGCCCGAATTTTTTCATAATACTCTCGCTCTTGTGGGCTGAGGTCTTTTGGTGGCACGATCGCTACTTTTACTAACTGATCGCTACGTCCACCCTTGGTTAAAGGCCAGCCTTTACCCCGCAACCGCAGGGATTGACCAGAACGCACTCCCGCAGGTAACTTGACATTTACTGAGCCATCGAGTGTGGGGACATCAATAGAAGCTCCCAAGGTGGCTTCATCTGGAGTGATGGGAACTTCACAGACGAGGTTATCACCTTCAAATTGGAAGAATGAGTGTGGCTGAAGTTCAACTTTTAAATATAAATCACCCCGTTGTTGAGTCATGGGGTTAAATTGACCTTTACCACGCACCCGCAGGCGAGTTCCAGTTTTAGCACCAGATGGGATGCTCACTTCAATGGTTTCGTTACCTAAACTAAAGCGTTTTTTGACACCAGCAAAAGCCTCTGTCAAAGATAAGGCGATCGCCGCTTCTGTGTCTTGAGCAGCACCCGTACCGACATCTTGAAAACCACCAAAATCATTAAAGCCACCATAACCACTTGGTCTACCGGTGGAAGTGCGATAAGAATAGCTTTGTCGCCCACCACGAGGGCTAGGGCCACCAAAGCGCCCTAATAACTCGTTAACAAATTCATCAAAACTGCCGTATTGACTGAAGTCAAAGCCACCCATATCCACACCAGCGCCGCCGGATGGGAAACCTTCGCCAGCTTGTTTCCAGTATTGACCGAATTGATCGTACTTCTTGCGCTTATCAACATCTGACAAAACTTCGTAGGCTTCATTCACCTCTTTGAAGGTAGCCTCAGCTTGCTTATTATTTGGGTTGACATCAGGGTGATACTTGCGAGCTAGTTTCCGAAAAGCTTGTTTAATTTCTTCTGGACTGGCAGTTTTACTGATTCCCAAAATTGCGTAATAGTCTTTGAAGTCGGTTGCAGCCATCTACCAGCCTCCTATAAAAATTTCTGTTATGTTTTTTTCGTAAAGTGTGATCTGGGTTTTTTGCTGGGTAAAATCCCCAGGATAAAAAACTCTGATTTTAAATTAACAGACATTACAGCAATTCAAGTGTGGTTCCCGCTCACTGTACCAGCGCAATTTCCGTACTCTTTCCTTTCTGGATAACAAATCAGGTGGTCTATTCCTTCTTCTAGACTGGGGGGAGCATCCCGGAGTTGACGATACATTCGCAAGATGATTTCTGGGGGAACTTGGCGCTGACGCTTTTTATTGCGTGCTAAACACAGCCAAACAGGCGTTCTCACCCATAACCCTGTAATGTCCCTAAAACCGACCTCGCGGGCTAAGGCGATAATTTCACGGCGCTGGCTTCTTTGGGCATTAGTAGCATCAAAAATTGTTGTCTGGTCTGCGGCTACTGCTTGTTGAAATTGCTGTTCTATTTCTCGCCAAATCAGCAGCCACGGTCCTTGAGTTGCTTCCGAACCAAAAAGTTGCCCCCGAATGGCATCCGTTGAAATCAGCTGCATCTGGGGGCATTCTGAGACTAATTGTTTTGCCAAAGTTGACTTACCGCTACCAGGAAGGCCGATTAGTAAAGATAGTTTAGTCATTTGCCATCTGTTAATTTTTAATTATTATTAACTAATGACTAATGACTGATTACTAAATTATAGTTCCGTCAGGAATTACAGCACCTTTCAGCACCACCACAATGCCACTGCGGATGTAGAAGCCTTGACTTTCTCGTTCTGCTTCTTGCACGTTATCTTTATTGATAATTTTCACATCATGACCGATTTGGGCATTTTTATCGATGATGGCACGGCGAATCAGCGTATCCGTACCAATACCTACAGGAATGTCACCTTTTTCTAAGGTACATTGACGTTCCACAAAAGGCTGATAAAAGTCTGCCCCCATGAGTAGAGATTCTTCAATTACACAGCCAGCTTCAATCCGCGATCGCACTCCCAAAACTGAATGCTGAATTCGGCAATCTTTCAAAATACAACCTTCGCCCACAATCGATTCTGTGACATGGCAACTTAAAAGTTTACTCGGTGGTAAATACCGCGCGCGAGTATAAATTGGTGCTTCTTCATCGTAGAAACTAAAAGGAGGTAAAGGTTGTTTAGTCAAGGCTAAATTTGCGTCATAGAAAGATTCGATTGTCCCAATGTCTTCCCAGTAATCATCAAATAAGTAAGCTTGGACATTGTAATCTTTGCTAGCATCAGGAATAATTTCTTTACCAAAATCAGTACTTTCTAAAGATTCCTTCAACAACTTAATCAGAACATCTTTCTTAAAGACATAAATCCCCATCGAGGCAATGTAGGGCTGTAATTGAGCTTGTTCTGGTGATAATCCCAGGACGCTAGTATCGACGCGCATCCGCTCTAATTCATCGCCTTTGGGCTTTTCGCTAAAGTCAATCACCCTACCAGACTGGTCTATTTTCATTAAACCAAAGTCAGAAGCGCGAGCTTTATCGATGGGGATAACCGAAAGCGTAATGTCAGCACCTGTTTCTCTATGACGCTGGATAAACTGGCGGTAATCCATGCGGTATAGATGATCTCCTGAGAGAATCAAATACTCGTCCGCATCCCATTCGTTCAACAGCCATAAGTACTGACGCACAGCATCAGCAGTACCTTGGAACCAGTTGGGGTTTTCGGGCGTTTGCTGTGCAGCTAGCACTTCCACAAATCCTTCATTGAAGCCAGTAAAATTATAGGTACGGGCTATATGGCGATTCAGGGACGCTGAGTTAAATTGTGTCAAGACATAGATTTTGAATATCTCGGAATTGATACAATTACTGACAGGAATATCTATCAAACGGTACTTACCTGCCACTGGTACGGCTGGTTTAGCGCGCATTTTCGTGAGCGGATAAAGACGAGTACCCGCGCCACCACCAAGAATAATTGCCAATACTTTTTTCACAAAATTTCTCCCAACTGCCTTTCAACTCTCACCTTCAGTTTAGGACTGTCTGAGACTACTGGTAAGGGGGAGTCACAGATTAATAATTAGTCAAGTTTACAGAACACTGTTGGCAATGAATATATCCCTGACACAGACGTAGCAAATTTTGCTAAAAGTCTAATTAATGCCGACGATACAGCCCTTATCCAGTAAATACTCATTAAGTCTTTATACAAGGGTAGCTGACTATTGCTTTAGTCAAACCAAATATAAGTAAATTTGAGGTTATTTAACCGATACTGTACTCAGGGTTAAATTCTGGAACTACCCAGATTTTTTGGCTGGTTCACCAAACGCAATTTTTAACCTACAATTAAATTATCAAATTTCTTCGTTGTCCTTACCTACCTTTATACATAGTTATATAGCAATGTTATTTAGGGCTTGCTGAAAATTGAGCAGTTTCAGAACCTTGAATTCTTGAAAAAGTCGAAAACCTGAGCAAATCAGATAGGATTGCTATATCTCTTATAGTCTCTCCAAATCTATGACTATTGCTCAACTATTTGACATTGCCAATGTTTTCGTTCTCCCCTTTTGGGTGTTGATGATTTTTCTGCCCAATTGGAAACTGACACGGCGAGTCATGGAATCATATCTGCCTTTTGTGGTATTAGCTGGTGCATATTTGTATCTATTTGTCAACAGCATTACGCCAGAAAATGCCGCGGCTTTATCCAATCCCCAATTAGCGGATATTGCACGATTTTTTGCCGATGAAACAGCTGCTGCAACGGGTTGGATTCATTTTCTAGTGATGGATTTATTTGTCGGGCGCTGGATATATTTAGAAGGACAGAAAACAGGTATCTGGACAATTCACTCTATTGCCATGTGTTTGTTTGCTGGCCCTTTGGGTTTACTTTCGCATATCTTGACTGACTGGATTACTAAGGCATTTTTTCCCAATTCTCAGCAGGCTGAAGCGGTAGTAGAAGAGGCTGTTTCCTCCAGTAGCAGTTAGAGTTGACACCTTAAATATTCTAGTGGACTGACACACTTAAAATGATACATTAGGTGTAGGTCGGGTTGAAAAATGCAAAACCCAAGACTGGCAATAATATTGGGTTTCCTTATGTCAACTCAACTTAGATTTTTTGCCCTAAATTAGCTGTGTCAGGCCACTAGGGATGATTTTTTGGAGGTGGGGTTTTTTCCAGACCATTTATGAAAGTTCAGGATGTCTATAATTTGCATCTATCCAACAGCGTGGTAGACCTTCACCGGATGGGAATATGAGATTTTGTTTTTTATAGGAATCTGGTTCTTGTTCTTCCTCACCTAATTGGTCTTGGGCATGAACAATATTATTATTTGGGTCAATTAGTTCCTGAAAATCAAGAACTTTGACAATATCGCCGGAATCTTTGAGTTGTAAAAACATATAAATTACCTCACTAAATTTCTACGTAAAATTGACGCGAGTTTTCCGAAAAACTTGTTTATGAATTAACTAATCATGTTTACTTAGCTAAAGTCTTCAACTAGTTTCTTAAATCGCAGATATGCTTGTTCTGGTGTTAGCGGTTCCGATTTTTCTTCGTTGGGGATGTAGTATTGCCTGCTATCAGGAAAATAGCGCACTAAAAAACTGGGTATTAAACCCAAGCTTAAAGCTTTTTTACCAAGTTCTTCTGCTGTTTCGGCTAAAGTGTATTCATCGTGAAACTGATATGTCGTCATATGCTTCGCCTCCTGGTCGAGGTTTTCCAACAAGCAAATTATGAACACTCAGAACGCAGAAATTAATTCTGGCGTTGATATTTCTCTAAAATATCTACTAGATTGACTTGGCATTGCAATGGTAGTAGATCATTTAAAGGCAATTCTGTTCTCCCACCACCAATTTTTACTGGGATAGATGACAATACTGCAATCACTCGGTCTTCATCTACAGTCTTAGAACTAATTAAAGGATACATCTGTTCAGCAACCACAGTATGCAGTTTGGCATCAGATAAATAAAGATGCCACTTAGCAATGTCTATATAGACGGCTTCGCCGATTTCAGCAGCTAGGGCTTCCAGTAATTCTGCGGTGTGAGTTGTCGCCATAAAAATCACCTTATATCAACAAAGAGCGTTAACTATCAGGGTCTTTAATATTATCGCGCAATTATCAAGCTGAATCTACCACCACAGGTTATAACCGCCCTAGCCTCAATAGTCTGTCTTCAGGTGGATTTCGGTGGAGTTTCGGTGTAGTTAGCGATCGCAGTAATATAAATCAGATGCACCAACAATACTAATATCCAACTGGCTGTTAACCAGGGTAGCCACTCCCAGGTAGTTGCTTTTAAGTTGTGGAAAAACCATAAACTAGAATTAACAGCTGTAGTTAGTGCCACATGCACAGCAAAATTAATCCGGTCATCTAACTTGCGGAATGCTGGGTCTTTGCGGTCGGGTTTGCGAGGCCAACGAGGAGGCATAAAGATTTATTACAGACTTGAACACAGTAGAAACACAGCTGATTGCCATGTACTTATTCATTTTAAGGTTTTTAGGGTTCTCTGGCCACAAAACCTTAAAAATCGGATCAGGTACAAATTTATCTTTTTACATCAACCAATTGGGTGAGCTTTTCTTTTATCTGAGTAAAAAATGATTCATCTTTTTGACAGAGTAAGTTAATACATTGACTTGTCAAGATATAAATAAGCGTTAGAGGTGGATGAAAATGACGAAAGCAAATCCAGTTGAAATCCAAAAACACTTGAAAGGCTTTGATTACCCGGCTGGAAAGTCAGATTTAATCAAGCACGCTAAACAACAGGGTGCGGATCAGGATGTCATCTCCATATTAGAGCAACTACCAGAAAACCAAGAGTACCAAACTCCCACAGAACTCAATAAAGCCATCGGTAACATTATTTAGATCATGCTACTGGCGAGGAATAGTCACCTGATTTCCCGCCAGTTTTACTTACTAGTTGAATCGATTCAATGACAATAGACTTCTCTAAAGCTTTAGCCATATCGTATAAAGTCAAAGCGGCCACAGAAACGGCTGTTAAAGCTTCCATTTCCACGCCAGTTTCGGCTTTGGTTTTAACTGTGCCGTGAATTTGATAACCAGGAAGTTCGGGGTCGGGTGTGACTTCAACTGTAATTTTTTGTAGTGGTAAGGGATGACACAGGGGAATCAATGCCGCTGTTTGTTTAGCTGCCATAATTCCGGCCAACCTAGCAGTTGCTAATACATCCCCTTTGGGGGCATTGCCGGCTTGAATTGCGGCAAAAGTTTCTGGTAGCATTCGCACCTTAGCCACAGCCACTGCTTGCCTAATAGTCGGCACTTTCCCAGACACATCAACCATCTGTGCTTCGCCCTGATCATCAAGATGCGTTAATTCGGCAGAATTAGATAAAAAATTGTCTTGCATTATTTTGATAGTAGTGTTAAGATAAAATTCTTGTAAGGGTGTGTAGCTCAGTGGACTAGAGCACGTGGCTACGGACCACGGTGTCGGGGGTTCGA
>REBL01000021.1 GCA_007692755.1 Nodularia sp. (in: cyanobacteria)
CTGTGATGAGTCGGTTTCGGCTTTGGATGTGTCGGTACAGGCGCAGGTGTTAAATTTGCTGAAGGAATTGCAAGAGGAATTTCAACTGACTTATATTTTCATTTCTCATGATTTAAGTGTAGTCAAATTTATGAGCGATCGCATCTTAGTGATGAATCGTGGTCAAATTGTCGAACAAGGGACAGCCGAGAGTATTTACTTAGAACCCAAGGAAGAATATACACAAAAATTAATTGCTGCCATTCCTACTGGTAGTGCTGAACGAGTACGCGCTAGGCACTTACGGACACCATAGACATCTGGTGACAAACTAGAGACGTTCCAGGGAACGTCTCTACAAGGGTTATGGGAAACTCATATTTAAATTCGGTCGATTTCTAATGAATCCTCAAAAAAAGCTCAAATTTGCTTGGTTGGGAAAAGCTTTAACCTTCATTGAATTTGTGGGGAATAAACTCCCCGATCCACTGACACTATTTTTCCTATTATCTTTAATGGTAATTGTAGTCAGTGCGATCGCATCTGCTTTCAATCTCTCTGTCATCCACCCTGGAAACGGTGAAACCATCGTTGCAGTATCTTTACTTACTCCTGAAGGTATCCGCCGCATTTTTACCTCTGCTGTCAAAAACTTTACCGATTTTCCCCCTTTGGGTGCTGTGCTGGTGGCTATGTTAGGCGTAGGAGTTGCCGAATACAGTGGTTTACTGTCAGCAATATTACGCAAAATAGTATTAATTGCCCCTAGTAAATTTATCTGTCCCGTGGTGGTGTTTGCAGGTATCATGGCTAACGTCGCTGCGGATGCGGGTTATGTGGTACTTGTACCCCTGGGAGCAATTATCTTTTTAGCATTTCGACGGCATCCTTTGGCTGGTTTAGCTGCGGCTTTTGCGGGGGTGTCTGGTGGTTTTAGTGCCAATTTACTCATTAGCTCCCTTGACCCGTTGCTGGCGGGATTAACCCAAAGTGCAGTGGAATTAATCAATCCTAGTTATCAAGTAAATGCCACTGCCAATTATTATTTCATGGTAGTTTCGACCTTTTTTATTACTGTAACTGGCTGGTTTGTTACTGAAAAAATTGTTGAACCAAGATTGGGTAATTATGTAGGAGAAGTAGATTTTCAGATGGAACAACTCAGCGCATCTGAAAATAAAGGTTTACGCTGGGCTGGTTATGCTTTATTAGCATTTATCGGCTTTTTGCTAATCATGGTTTTACCACCGCAAGGAATTTTAAGACATCCAGAAACTTTTACAATTATTCCTTCACCTTTTTTGGATAGCATTGTATTTATCATTGCCTTAGCTTTTTTGATTCCAGGCATTTTTTATGGTAAGGTTGCCGGAACTATTCAAAATGACAAAGATGTAGCTAAAGCTTTGAGTAATTCTATGAGTGCTATGGGATATTATATTGTTTTAGCATTCATTGCGGCTCAATTTATTGCCTATTTTAGCTGGAGTAATTTGGGCGCGATTATGTCGATCAATGGGGCGGATTTTCTCAAGTCTACAGGTATTACAGGCGCACCATTATTAATATTATTTATTTTAGTGAGTATGTTGCTGAATTTATTTGTGGGTTCAGCTTCGGCAAAGTGGGCTATTATGGCTCCGGTGTTTGTGCCAATGTTTATGTTAATGGGTTATTCTCCTGAGTTAACCCAAGCTGCATATCGCATTGGTGATTCTACAACTAATATTGTTACGCCGTTGATGCCTTATTTTCCTTTGGTGGTGGCTTTTGGGCAAAAATACGATAAGAATTTAGGTATGGGGACGTTGATAGCTATGATGTTGCCTTATGCGATCGCCTTTTTGTTGGGGTGGTCTATGCTGTTAATTATCTGGTTTGTTTTGGGTTTACCCCTTGGCCCTGGGGCTTTGATGAGGATTTAAGGACATACTCGAATGTTGATATGAATTATTTATGAGGAACGAACCGCAAAGGACACAAAGTACACAAAGAAAGAAGGAAGGAAGGAAGGAAGAAAGGAGGGAAAGGGGATGAGGAGTTATGTTGAGGAGATGGCTTTGTTGTTGGGGTTACAGCTTGGCGATGAATATGTTGATGGGGTGGTGCAGAATTTTGAGATAATTAAGGCGATCGCTCAATTAGTGAATGAGTTTCCTTTACCAGAGGATGTTGAACCTGCGCCAGTGTTTGAGCCATGAATGATGCCTTATCAATCGCTGCTGCTGTGCGTACAGGCGAAGTTAGCGCTGTGGAAGTTACCCAGGCGGCTTTAACAAGAATTACTGCACAAAATCCTCAACTCAACTGTTTTACAGCTATCACTGCGGAAACTGCTTTAATAAATGCAGCTAAAATTGATCAAGAAATCGCCCAAGGTAAAAATCCCGGTTTGTTGGCTGGTGTGCCTTTTGCGGTGAAAAATCTCTACGATATCGCTGGCTTAACAACTCTAGCTGGGTCGAAAATCAATGCCGAAAATCCTCCAGCTAGCCAAGATGCAACCGCAGTAGCGAAGTTAAAACAAGCGGGCGCAGTGCTGGTTGGGGCTTTAAATATGGATGAGTACGCCTATGGGTTTGTTACAGAAAATTCTCATTACGGTGCTACCCACAACCCCCACGATTTACAACGCATAGCTGGGGGTTCCTCTGGTGGTTCATCTGCGGCTGTAGCGGCGGGTTTAGTCCCCCTGACACTGGGTTCTGATACGAATGGTTCAATTCGGGTTCCGGCGGCTTTATGTGGCGTGTTGGGCTTTAAACCCACCTATGGGCGCTTGTCTCGTGCGGGGGTAGCTTTATTTTCTAGCAGTCTTGACCATGTTGGCACTTTTGCCCGTTCGGTAGAGGATATTGCTACTGCTTTTGATGTGCTGCAAGGTGAAGATAATCGTGACCCTGTTTGTACAAAACGCTCTCCCGAATTATGTGTACCACAATTATATCAAGATATTTCTCAGATCAGAATTGCAGTAGCCGATGATTATTTTACTCAAGGTGCATCACCAGAAGCCTTAGCCGCAGTCCAAAAAGTAGCCCAAGCTTTAAATGTAACTGACTATGTAACTATACCCGAAGCCCACCGCGCCCGTGCCGCCGCCTTTGTGATTACAGCTAGTGAAGGGGCAAATCTGCATTTAGAGCAATTAAAGTCCCGTCCCCAGGATTTTGACCCCGCTACACGCGATCGCTTTTTGGCTGGGGCATTAATACCGAGTA
>REBL01000160.1 GCA_007692755.1 Nodularia sp. (in: cyanobacteria)
TCTGTTTGCTGTAGCGCGTGAAGCAAGTCAGACAGAGTGCGCCAGCGTTGAGGAGATTCTGAACCTTCGCAAAGTATGTGTAGGTCATTTCCCCGCAACCGGACTTTTACCCCAAAGGAGTTGATTCCTGTGGCTTGGCTGACCCACTGCACTAGTGATTTCTGACTATCTAGTAATACTGTTTTCATGAGCAGTTAACTTTAGTCATTGGTTATTAGTCATTGGTCATTGGTCATTGGTCAATAAAACATGAACTCAGCACTTTCTTGTGCAAACGCGATAAATCACGTTTGTATGTAGGAATTGGAAACAGTAGTGCCTGTACTTGTAAACTAGAAACATAGGTCTATCACACTTTGCCAGTTTTTTTTAACAATTTTGTTACTTTGTGGGGTTGCAAAATCGGACAAAATAGACAGGTAGGCCTGAAAGTCGCTCAGATGTTGAATGCGCGCGTTTCTTTTTACTCATTTGCCAACAACCAAAAATTAGCAATGACTCCTACTATCCAACAATCCTCAGATAATTCCGGATTCAATCTGCCTTTGTTTAGCATTCCCCAATCTTTCCTCTTACAAATAGGTACAGCGTCTATACTACTGCTGCTCACCACCGAAAAGGCTACAGTAAAAGCCCTAGAATCTATGGGACAAGCCAGTGAAGAATTATTTCGAGGCGATCGCCTGCCGATGCTTCCGTTCCCAGAAGCAGCAGATGACAACACTTTTCAGACAAGCGCCAGCGGCGGAGAAAGAGGTTAAAAAATATATTTAAAACCTAAAATCCTCATGGTTTTACCTTGAGAATTAATTGCCTTGAAAAAGAGGCAAGGGAGCAGGGAGCAGGGAGCAAGGGGGATAATTCAGATGGAGATTCGACCCCACCCACCTGAACAAGAACCACTTAGTAGCAGTGGAGGATTGAAACCCATGTTCCACTATGCTCCACGGCAGGAAAAAGGGGTGATTTCCTCTGCTCCCTGCCCTCTTCCCCTGCCTCTTCGTTGAACAGACGCGATTAAACGCGTTTCTAAGATGTAAACAGTAATCAGCTTACAAGAGCAGAAAGAAATTATGGGTTCTCTTTTATACAGTTTGTCTCATGCAGCGAATTTCTACCCTGCGTCAGAATTATTTTTACGTCATCGTCTCCAAGTAGTAGAAGAATTGTGGGAATCAGTACTGCGGCAAGAATGTGGTCAAACGATGGTGGATTTATTGCGGCAATTGCGCGATTTGTGTTCGCCAGAAGGACAAGCAACAAACGACCAAGCCGCATCTGCCGTTAAGTTAATTGAACAACTGAACATCAATGAGGCAATTCGAGCAGCTCGTGCCTTTGCATTGTATTTTCAGTTGATTAACATCATAGAGCAGGAATATGAACAACGTCAGCAATTAACCCGCTATTCCGAGGGGGAAGCTGAAACGGTAATTCAGGAGGAAGCTTTATCAAACGCTATCTACTCCTCCAATCAAAATGAAGATGATGTCATTCCTGTGAATAAAGGAATGGAAATAGACATACTGTCAAAAAGTTGGCTGGCCAAATCAATCGGAAAACAAAAAGGTACTTTTGCGACTTTGTTTCCCCATTTATTCAAACTGAATGTGCCACCCCAGCAAATTCAACGCCTGATTTCACACCTGGATGTGCGTTTAGTTTTTACAGCTCACCCTACCGAAATAGTGCGTCACACCATCCGCGATAAACAAAGACAGGTGGTAAACCTACTGCAAAAACTGGATTTGGTGGAAAACCGCACTGACAGCACTCTGGGAGGATATCCTTGGGAAGCAGCAGACTTGCGAGAACAATTGCTCGAAGAAATTCGCCTGTGGTGGCGGACAGATGAACTGCACCAGTTCAAACCTACGGTGCTGGATGAGGTAGATTATGCCTTACACTACTTCCAAGAAGTTTTATTTGATGGCATTCCTCAACTCTATAAGCGCTTAAAATACGCTCTGGGTAAAACATTTACTTGGTTAGAACCGCCGCACAAAAACTTTTGCTCTTTTGGTTCCTGGGTAGGTTCGGATCGTGATGGTAACCCATCAGTGACACCGGAAATTACTTGGCAGACAGCCTGCTATCAGCGCAAAATGGTGTTGGAACGATATATTAAATCAGTGAAACAGCTGATTGAATTATTGAGTGTATCGATGCACTGGAGCGATGTCTTACCAGAGTTGCTGGAATCCTTAGAGATGGATCAGTCGCAGTTAGGTGATGTGTACGATGCGTTGGCGTTGCGTTATCGCCAAGAACCCTATCGGTTGAAATTGGCTTATGTGCTGAGACGGTTAGAAAATAGCCGCGATCGCAATGTAGCTTTGTATAACCGCGAAAAATCAACCAAGGAAGACTCCCCCATGTATCGTTCGGGGTCGGAGTTTTTGGCAGAACTGCGGTTAATTGAACGTAACTTGACCGAAACTGGTTTAAGCTGTCGGGAGTTAGAAACGCTGATTTGTCAAGTGGAAATTTTTGACTTTAACTTGACTCAGTTGGATATCCGCCAAGAATCAACACGACACTCTGATGCGATCAATGAGATTCTGGAATATCTGCAAATCTTACCTCAATCCTATAACGAGCTATCGGAAGAACAGCGAGTGACTTGGCTAACTGGGGAACTGCAAACCCGCCGCCCATTAATTCCGGCAGAATTGCCATTTTCGGAAAAAACCAACGATGTGATTGAAACTTTCCGGATCTTGCGATCGCTACAGCAAGAATTTGGTGTCAACATCTGCCAAACTTACATCATTAGTATGTGCCGGGAAGTGAGCGATGTTCTGGAAGTCTTGCTATTAGCCAAAGAATCACGACTTTTTGACCCAGCGATCGCTGTGGGGACTATTCAAGTTGTTCCCTTATTTGAGACCGTAGAAGACTTACAACGCTCTAGAAGCGTCATGCGGCAGTTATTTGAACTCCCGTTATATCGAGCTTTATTAGCAGGTGGCTATGAAGCAATCAAAGCCAGCAAAGAAGAAGGCTCATCATTACCGATTATCCCCACTACGGCTTCTCCCCTGACTCCCAACTTACAAGAAGTCATGCTGGGATATTCTGACAGCAATAAAGACTCTGGTTTTTTAAGTAGCAACTGGGAAATTCATA
>REBL01000241.1 GCA_007692755.1 Nodularia sp. (in: cyanobacteria)
ACCAGATTTTATCGACTTTTTCCACCAAGTCACCCCCATTGAAGAAATTAGCCAGTTACAAATTAGTTCTCGTCCAGCGCGGCGACCATCTGGAAAGAAAGATTTAAGCAGTTTACGAGCTATTCCTTGGGTATTTAGCTGGACACAGACCCGCTTTTTGTTACCTTCTTGGTATGGTATCGGCACAGCTTTACAGGGATTTTTGAATGAGGAAGAAGAATCAGAAGAACACCTGAAATTGCTTCGCTACTTTTACATGAAATGGCCATTTTTCAAAATGGTGATTTCCAAGGCAGAAATGACCTTGGCCAAAGTAGATATGCAAATGGCGCATCACTATGTGGAAGAATTGGGTAATCCTGAAGATAAAGACCGTTTAGAAAAAGTTTTTGAGCAAATTGCCAACGAATTCTATCTCACTAGGGATTTAGTCCTAAAAATCACTGGTCACAGTCGGCTTTTGGATGGCGATCCCGTTTTGCAACGTTCAGTACAGTTACGCAACGGTACGATTGTACCTTTAGGATTCATCCAAGTTTCCCTACTCAAACGCTTGCGACAGTCTCGGAATATGACGGCTACTTCTGGTGTGATTCATTCTCGTTACAGCAAAGGTGAGTTACTGCGAGGCGCACTGTTAACGATTAACGGGATTGCTGCCGGGATGAGAAATACAGGTTGACCGAAGAGGCAGGGGAGCAGGGAGCAGGGAGCAGGGGGGAGTTAAGAGGCAGGGGAGCAGGGAGCAGGGAGCAAGGGGGAGTAAGAAATTACTTTAAACTTCCTTACTTAACAACCTTTCCTCTTCTCCCCTGTCCCCTGCTCCTGATCCTCTTTTTTGACCAGTTGACACCAAAAAATAACTTACTTAAAAACCGTAGTTAGCGCAGCGTAACCCACCATTCAATGCTGAATCCAACTTATGATTAAAAATAGATTTTTAACTTGCACCTTTTTAGCTTTAACATCAGGATTTTTTGGCGGTTATATCGGTGGACAAATGACATCGATACTGCATAACCAGAAATGCCAAAACCAACCTTGGGGTTTAAAGATTATGTGTAATGCTTGGGTAACACCCGGTGCTACTTGGCAAGGTAGTACAACCGGATTATGGACAGGTACAATTTTAGGAGCATTTGTGGGTGGTTCAATCACACGCCCAGAATGATCAGTGCCTAATTACGTCAACAAGGCTGGTAAAATCGACCCATAGCCTTGAGAGTAAATTGCCATGCCTGCCGAAACTAATAAAGTAAATCCTACAACCAAGGGTGCTGATGCGATTGATGAAGCGATCGCCCAGGGAATCGATTTTGATGGTTCTGCCATTCCGACTGCAAAGCTAGAACTGTATAGCAAAGTCATGGCACTAGAGGGAAATAGACAGCGTAGTGGTGTATCGAATACCATGCGATCGCGCATTGTGCGAATTGGCGCAAAACACATTCCTCAAGCAGAACTCGATAAATTCCTTGTAGAAGCAGGTTTTGCACCCCTAAAAGAGAAAGAAGTTGCCTTTTTTTACAGTGGGAAGTAATTAAAAAAAAAGACAGGCGAAACGCCTGTCCTCAAAAGTATTGATTTAACCAATAATTTAGAAATTAAGTTCAGCAGCTTGGACTTTTTCCACCTGCTTCTTCTTCAGCACAAGCATTACTTGAGCTAACATTACAAGTGCAATGAATGCAATCATTCCTTGCACTCTGGATGCGTCTTGCAATACAATTTCTACATCTTTTTGACCAAATCCACCGACATTGGGGTTATTGGTCAAAGCATCACCAGCAGTTACAGATTGTCCTTCAGAAACAATCAATTCTGGTCCTGCGGGAATGGTATCAATAGTAATATCGCCAGATGCTGTTTGAATGTTTACTAGATATTTAGCATTACCATATTCATCTTCCTCTTTAGCAATCTTGCTAATTGTGCCAGTAGCGGAAGCATTATAAATGGTATTATTGCTCTTCTCACCAGTAGGATAAACTTGTCCACGTCCCCGGTTCGCACCTAAGTGAACTGAATATTTACCGAAGTGAATATTCTTATCGGTTGCGGGGTTGGGAGAAAGAACTGGGAAGACAATTTCTTGATACTGTTCACCAGGTATTGGTCCAACCAGAAGAACATTCTCGCTATCTTCAGTGTAGGGTTGGAAGTAAACATCGCCTACTTCTTCTTTGAGTTCTTCAGAAATGCGGTCTGCTGGTGCAATTTTGAAGCCTTCTGGTAACATCAGTACAGCGCCAACGTTTAAGCCAACTTTAGAACCATCAGCACCAACTTGTTGGATGTTGGTATCGTAGGGAATTTTCACCACTGCTTTAAACACAGTATCAGGTAACACTGATTGAGGAACTTCCACTTCGGCTGGTTTAGCTGCTAGATGACAGTTAGCGCAAACAATCCGCCCGGTCGGTTCACGGGGGCTTTCAGGATAGGTTTGTTGCGCCCAGAAGGGATAAGCCGCAGCGCTTTGAGGCAGGGCTAAATCGCTAGTGAAGTAAAATGTCAAGGTAGCGATCGCTATGAGCAATGTTTTGGTAATTGCTCTAGCAGTGCGAGTTAAACTCGCTGTGGTACGGGCATTTCTCATCTCTATAAGGACAACTATTCTCTGGTTAATTGGTCATTGGTCATTGGTCATCGGTCATTAGTCAAGACTCTCTTGTAGAGACGCGATTCATCGCGTCTTTCTTGCTTAATTAAGACCACCAAGGTTCTTCGTCGGTGCGGAAGTCGGTTTCAGTCCAAGGGGTCAAAACGATTTTGTCATCTTCGGTTTTGGTGTGTGCAAGAGCCAAAGACAGAGGTGCGGGACCTCTGACCACCTTACCAGTTGCATCATACTGGGAACCGTGACAAGGACATTTAAACTTGTTCTCTGCTACGTTCCAGGGAACGACACAACCTAAGTGTGTGCAGATAGCATTAATGCCGTAATCGCCAATTGCTTCTTTGCTTTCTACGACCATATAGGTGGGGTCACCCTTGAGTCCTTGAACTAAAGCGCGATCGCCTACGTTGTGGCTGGCTAGAAAGCTACTGACACTCACATCGTTACCCAGCTCGTCTTTTGCTGTTGTACCGCCACCAGCGCCACCGCTAGCAGGTGGAACAAAGTACTTGACTACGGGATATAATGCACCCAGAGCTACACCAGTCACAGTTCCAAAAGTCAGCAAATTCATGAACTGACGACGGCCCATATCTGGCACGTCCATTGATTCAGAAAATTGAGCCATATTCTACGCGCTCTTTGTGTATTTTGTTAAGCATTCTTACAAGAGTACCAGTACTTGAGCTACTCCTGTTTGAGTCGAAATGCCAACGCCTACAACGATGCTAATTTCTTTATTCCAAGATATATTGAGCATCTCTTCTGTTAGCATTACATTTCTTTATATGTCTATCATACTTGAGTTACGGG
The DNA here is from genome assembly GCA_007692755.1 of Nodularia sp. (in: cyanobacteria). Lineage (GTDB taxonomy): Bacteria > Cyanobacteriota > Cyanobacteriia > Cyanobacteriales > Nostocaceae > Nodularia. Next base: position 3,434 of record REBL01000241.1, read on the forward strand.
ACGTAACATCATAACTAAATGTAAAATCTAATTGAGAAAAGCTATGACAGGACAGGAATTACGCCAACTATTACTTGACAAATGGGGATATTCTTACGATGTCCAGTTCCGGCGCACCAAGGGCAAAATATTTCTGCAAGTGATGTGGAAGTATCTTGAGCAAGCTTCTTTTCCCTTGAGTGAGGTAGAGTACCAGGAGCATCTTGACGGCATTGCTAATTATCTTCAGGCTTTGGGTGGTGCTGTGCAAGTACAGACATTTATTTCCCAAACGCGCGATCGCCCCCGACTGGGAAAAGCTGTGAGTATTCCTCTGGATTTAGGTGAACGCGCCTCGGAATGGATTGTTTGAGATGCGATGCGATCGCCAGTCGGGCTGAAAAAATGTTCAGGCTATTCAGCAACAGTTTACCCATGTCATGATTAATTATCATGGTATAGGTAGAGTTGCACCATCATAGAAAACAGCCGCTTTACCTTCACTTTTAGCAGTACTAACAGCTGGTCTAGCTTCCTCCCACGATGGAAACGAGAGAAATTCCCATTCACCATTATTATCATTAGCAATGGCTATAGTGGTTTGCTTTTGTGTCCAATCGTTATCTGACATATGTTACATCGTGGCAAATAGCAGATTATTAACTATACAGCATCGTTTTCTTATATAAATGATACTAAATTCAGCCTACATAGTCTAATTAAGGTGAATTAAACTATGTAGTTTATCTATAAATTAATTTAATTATCTAAACTCTAGTTATGGCAATAAGCAAGCTTTATCGCCATACATAACGTATAAAAAAAAGGGTAGTATTGTTTTTCTATCCCTTGTTACTTTATATATGGTGGTAAGTGATTTTAAAACTCAGGTACTTGAACCTGTCTTATTGTACCTGCATAATGTTTCATGATTATTTCAGGTGAATTACCTACCCATTTAGCAACCTGTACCACACTTACACCAGCTTCTAAGCAATTTGTGATAAAGGTATGTCGTGTATGGTACTGGGGACGGTAAGGAATATTTAACTCAGATAGTACAGTTTTCCAAGCTCGATTCAGGAAGTTATGAGCATCAATTAAACCACCTTTGGGAGCTTTAAAGACTGGTATATCTGTATTCGGACTACTTGGCTTAATGGAAAGTAACAACTCTTTGAGTGATTTATTAATCGGGAATTTGCGGCTTTGATAAGTTTTGGTATCTTTACGATTTCCTTCTACAACTGCTTCACTGAAGGTAATTAAGGTTAGATTACTATTGATGTGATTCCAAGTTAGCCCTATAGCTTCAGATGTTCTACATCCTGTCATGAACAGAAACCTGACATAGTTTGTGTAGTAGTTGTAATGCACATTTTTCTCGAAAGCCGCAATAATCTGTTCTTGCTCACATTTGTTAAATGGGTCGATTGTTTCATCTTCATTTTTCACAGCTACTTTTACTTTCTGTGACATACCCACAAATGGGTTACTGCTAATCAACTCAGAATCTATCGCCCAATCACAACAAGCTTTTAACTGAGTTAGTACACGCTTAGTTGCATTAGGTGTTAATTTAGCGAGCAAGAAATCCCTAATTATTACTGCTTCTGAAAGCTTATGTGTTGGTAAACGACCAATATGGTTTCTAGTTTTCTTGAAATCTTTGTTAATAGTGGTGACACTAAGAGCTTTAGATTTATACGCTGTGTACTTATCCCATAACTCAATCAATGTTGGTTGTTGCTGACCTTCTGTTATGGATACAACCAGAGTTAAATGACTTTGAGGTTTATATTTAGCTAACGTGGGGTCAAAACGTTTAAATGCAATATCTGATTCTATTTGTTTAGCTTTAACCTCAGCAAGCTGACTATTTTCTGGTGTATCAGCCATCCCCAAAGTTAAATATTTTTGCTTCCCCCCAAACAACTGACGTGGTAAACGTAGTCTCAGCCTGTTCTGAAACGATTCAACACTGACTGAACCTTTAGAAGCTTTATGTTCCGTCTTCATGACCATATCGTGCTGTTATTTTGACTATGATTTCTCCTCTTCTCTAGATTATCATAGTCAAATCATCGTCAAAACCAAGCCCAAAAAAGCAAAAGCTCCTACTAGAAAATTACTAAATTCCAGTAGGAGTGATTTCGATACCCTGAAAAATCAAGGCCTTTATCCATTTGTTCATATGCCAGGAACCGGACTTGAACCGGTGACACGAGGATTTTCAGTCCTCTGCTCTACCAACTGAGCTATCCCGGCTGGGGTGCTTTTGTGACCCACGATTACTAAAGTTAGCACAATCATCATGGCTTGGCAAGAGGTTGAAGAAAAAAACTTTAACCTGCTTTGAACTTCAACTTCACTGCAAAGAAAACAGCGACAAAAAATAAAAACTGCACAAGCACAATACTAGGGCCTGATGCTAGGTTGAAAACACCCGAAACAATAATACCAGCAAGGCTTGTGGTAGAACCAATGATAATTGATAAGACCAGAAAGCGGTTAAAGTGATGACTCATCAGCTTGGCTGTGGAGGCGGGAATTACCAAAAAAGCATTTACCAGCAAAACACCCACGGCTGTAATTGCTACTGCAACAGCGAGGGAAAGTAAAATGATAAAGCCATAGCGATACAGTTGGACTGGAACACCTTGGACTTGAGCGACATCGGGGTTCAGGGTCAATAAAATTTGCTGTTGCAGGGTGGAAAATAAAAATATGCTACTTGCGATTAGCAAAATTAAGGTCAAAATTAAATCTGTATTGTCGATAGCCAGAATATCGCCGAACAATACTCTCATTAAATTGCCACGATAACCGGGAACGAAGCTGGTCAGGATAACTCCGATACCTAATGCTCCTGATAGCACTATACTCAGAACGCTATCGCTGCCTAAATCGGTTTTATCGATGAAATAGAGGACAACTACGCCAAACACTAAGGTAAAAGGCAATAGCATCCAAGTTGGGTTTAACTGTAGCAATACACCTAAGACTACGCCGATTAATGCTGCATGACCCACAGCGTGGCTAAAAAAGGATAGCTGGCGTAATGTAGCAAAACTACCAAGTAATCCCCCTAGTATTCCCATTAACACAGCGCCGGCGATCGCACGCTGCATGAAAGGAAATTGTAACAAATTTACAAAGTCAAAATTAGTGGCGAGTGCTAGCAAGTTGATCTGGCAAACAGAGCATAAATACATAAGTACGATTTATAGAAATCCGATTTTACACGTTTACGGAGTTTTGACAAAATTAAATAGAGACTTATCCAAATAATCCGAGCTAATTAAAATATTTTTTATCCTGATTGTATTGATAACAGTCCACATTTTAAAAAGACCAATCAAAGAGAATTGTGATAATTAGATTTAAATTCAAAACGGTATAATATTGAGTATAATTTAAGATAGACCACTATAGATATTGATATTGTGCAACACTTAGCAGATCAACTTCTCAGCACTGAAAAAGCTCAAAGAATGGCAGAATTTTTTAGCTTTTTAGGAGACCCAAATCGCTTGCGAATTCTTTCTTTTTTGGCTAACAAAGAACTGTGTGTTAGTGATTTGGCAGCATTACTAAAAATGAGTGAATCTGCTGTTTCCCACCAACTGCGAAACTTGCGAGTTATGAGATTAGTCGGCTATCGGAAGCAAGGACGTAATGTGTTCTATCATCTCCACGATAATCATATTTTTCACCTTTATCAGGCTGTTGCTGAACATTTAGACGAACCTCCTGAATAAAAAAAACTAAAAAATCAAAAGTAAAAAAATATTGGTTATACCTTTTTACTTCTGACTGTCAGTTATACAAAATTGTTATAAACGGGGTATTGTTGAAAATCCTAATGGTTATGCCTGTAAGAACTGAATCCCAGACCATAGGTTGCTAAGAGGTTTTGGGGTGAAAGGGCAATTTCGGGTTGACCAGTACAAACAACAGTTTGATTGAGGCAAAGAACGCGATCGCAATGACGGCTTACCATATCAATATCATGGGAAACCTGCAACACTGTCCAACCTTCTTCCCGCTTTAATTCATTTAACAAAGCGTAAAAATCTGTTGTGCCTTGGACATCAACACCAGCAAAAGCTTCATCTAATACCAAGAGTTTCCGAGGAACGACTAAACAATAAGCCAGTAATACCCGCTTCAACTGGCCACCGCTAAGAGTTCCAATTGCTTGGTGCTTGAGATGATAAGCATCAGTTCGCCGCAAAGCCTCTGCTATTGCTACTGATTTCCTCCTGTTTTTTTTCCACAGCTTGGTCAAAAATGAATTCTGATTTTTGTTTTCATTTGCCCATCCCAGTCCGACTAATTCGCCTACAGAAATCGGAAAACTGCGGTCAAAGATAAAATTTTGTGGCATATAACCCAATCTATGACGCAAATTTCCCAACTTGGTAATTGGGCGACCAAAAATTTCAATATTGCCAGCACTGTGGGGAATTAAATTTAAAATCGCTTTCACCAAAGTACTTTTACCAGCACCATTGGGGCCAACAATAGCTGTATCTGTTCCTGGTAGCAATTCAAAGGCTACATCTCGCACAGCCAAATAACTGCCTTGATATATATTTAATCCTTCGACTTTTAAAATGGGAGATGTCATTAGTCCTGGATTATGGGTAATTACTAATTGATGATGACATCAAAAACGATCATTTAGATATCGCTGTTTTAGCCATGCAATTATTTACACCCAGCCTCTAGAGTTTGCAAGTTAGTTCTCATTGCTTGGAAGTAATACTGCGGATTTGTATCGCCGCCGGCAGTTTCTAAAGAATCCAAGTTACGCACAGTGACATTCAAATCTTGGGCAAGGCTGGTTAATAATTTATTATCTACCCCAGGTTCGCTAAATAAAGCTTTAGCGTTATATTTTTTCACAGCATTGACAGCTCTTTGCACATCGGCTGGGGAAAGTTGGTCTTCAGGAATTTGCACCACAGCCACTTGTTTCAAATTATAGCGTTGAGCTAAATATGGAAACGCATCATGAAAGGTGATAAAAGTACAGTTAGGAGTTTTCTGCAAAGTTTGCTGAAATTCTTGATCTAAATTGTCTAATTGCTGAATATAAGCCGCAGCATTGGCTTCATAAGTAGCTTTATTCGCAGGGTCAGCAGCACTTAATCCATCCCGAATATTTGTTACCTGTTGTTTTGCTAAAACTGGATCTAACCAAACGTGAGGATTTCCATCATCATGACTATGGCCGTGTCCGTGGCTGTGTCCGTGGCTGTGTCCGTGGCTGTGTCCGTGGCTATGTCCGTGGCTGTGTTCTGTGACTGTTTTATCAACTGGGGAAATTTCATCTAAGGTTTGAATACCTTTACTGGCATCAATTTTAACCAAATTAGGATTTTCGGCATTTTTGATGGTGTTGTCCAGAAATTCCTCTAATCCCAAACCATTTTTGACTAAAATACTGGCTGTAGAAATCGTTTTAACGTCATCTGGTGTTGATTGGTAATCATGCACATCCGTAGTGGGTGGCACAAGAATTGATACATCTGCGGCATCTCCAGCTACAGCTTTGGTAAACAAATAGGTGGGCAAAATGGTGGCCACAACTTTAACTTTTTCTGTCGCTGCTGCTTCCTGTGCTTGGGGTGTCTGTTCTGAAGTTTCTCCAATATCTGTGTTTGATTGATTACAGCCAACAGCAACTGATAATGTGAGTAGAGCCATTAAAGATAAAATACCTTTGTTTTTTTGACTTGTTCTACTTCCTAAACGGTTCCAAATCATAGTTTTTTCCCTCGAATCTAATGATTATTTGACTTGTGTCAAATTTTCTATTGAGAATGAAATTCGTTTTACATTATAGAATAAGTCTCATTCTCACACAATACAGCAAAAAGATTTTTTGTATAAAAGATAACGGTTTTGATAACTGTTTCAGAAGATACTGCTTTTAAAATTTCTCTATAAATAGGCAAGATAGGTTTTTGAATTTTAATGTTAGGCAAATTCTTAAACTCCTGTTAATATTCTGAATATACTTTTGTTGAAAAAGTATTCTCTAAAACGCTGGCTGTGAGTGTGGTCTACGATTAATAAGTGTGAGGAAGGAAATGCGAGAATTCTGGAAGTACCTATTGTTTAGCCCAGTATTTGGCGGTGCTATGCTATTTTCGGTTAATACCGTCTATGCAGGGGAAATACACACAACATCGGTAACAAATAATTCAGAAATCAAAGCTGAGAACTCAACACAAGATCAGGTAATGGCGCAAATTACCTCAGTTTCTCAGTTATCGGATGTGCAACCTACTGATTGGGCTTTTCAAGCGTTGCAATCGTTGGTAGAACGTTACGGTTGTATTGCAGGTTATCCCAATAGCACTTATCGCGGTAATCGGGCGTTGACTCGATATGAATTCGCAGCTGGTTTGAATGCTTGTCTGGATCGGGTGAATGAACTCATTGCTACTGCTACTAGTGATGTGGTGACACAACAAGATTTAGGCACATTACAAAGACTGCAAGAAGAATTTTCCGCAGAAATAGCAACATTACGGGGTCGCGTGGATTCACTAGAAACACGCACATCTGTACTGGAAGCGAATCAGTTTTCCACTACAACCAAATTACAAGGGGAAGTCGTCGCAGTTATTAGTGATGTTTTGAGAGGTAGCAGTGTTAATAATCAAAACATTACAGACAAGAATACAACCCTGGGAGCGCGCACACGGATTGAATTTGTCACGAGTTTTACAGGCAGAGATACCCTGTTTACGAGAATTCAAGCTAATAATATTTTAAGTCCTAACATTGGGACACCACAGGGTAACTTCGCCTTTGCTGGTGAGGATGGTACTACCAATGCGGAAATAGATGCACTATTTTACGAATTTCCTCTGGGTGAAAAAACACAGGTAATCGCGATCGCTAATGCTGGTGCAGCAGATGACATCACTGATACAGTAAATATATTTGACGGTGATGGTAGTACTGGGGCTTTATCTACCTTTGGTACACGCAACCCTATTTATAACCAGATGGATGGTGCGGGTTTGGGAATAACCCAGCAGTTCGGCGATAGATTAGCACTCAGCTTGGGATATTTGACTGGTTCAGCCAATGACCCCTCTCCTCAAAATGGTTTGTTCAATGGTGCTTACGGGGCTTTGGCACAGCTGACACTCAGACCAAGCGATCGCATTGCGATAGGTTTAACTTATATCAACTCCTACAAACAACCACTACTGACTGGTAGCACTAATGCGACCTTCCAAAATTTATTAGAACAAGGTGATCCAGCCTTTTCTAGCAATTCTTACGGTGTCCAAGCATCTCTCGGTATCAGTGAAAAATTTGTCTTAGGTGGTTGGGCAGGATACACCAACAGCCGCAGCTTAACAGGCGATGGCGGAGAAGCTGACATTTGGAATTATGCCGTTACCCTGGGTTTTCCCGACTTGGGTAAAAAGGGTAATCTAGCTGGGATTATTGCTGGTATAGAACCTCAAGTCAGAAGTTCCAGTATTCCAGGAGTGGATAGAGATAGAGATACTTCCTATCACCTGGAAGCTTTCTACCAGTATCAGCTAACTGACAACATTACTATTACGCCTGGTATTATTTGGTTGACATCTCCGGATCATAACAGTAGCAACAATGACGTTGTGATTGGTGCGCTCAGAACTAGATTTAGTTTCTAAATCTCACAAAATTTCCACCTGAGACGCAAAAAAGGGTTTTTTGCGTCTTCTGTTTTTTACTTAAAACAAAAAAGACCAGCATTGCACAGCTGGTCTAAAATATGTTTTTCCGCGTTGTCTTCTCAATGAGTTAAAACCAAATTGCGCGTTCCCAAAATCAACGGGCAACCTTTCTTAACAGTATTGTAACAGTCAACACAGTTTTTTTATCAAAATTTATCAAAAAAAGATATGCCCTTAAAGAACCAGCCTCTATCTTTGAGAATATATTACAAATATCGTGAGGTAGAGATGGGGGAAAAGCAGAGGTGCAGAGAGCAGGGGGGAAGATTAGAGCTTGCTGACCATATAAATTACGAATTACTAATTACGAATTATCAATTAATTGCGGCTGTCCCCAGAGGATACGCTCTTGTTTGTAAATGGCAATACCTGGCTTGGCTCCTTTGGGTTTGTAAACGTGCTTGGGCTGAGTATAAACTATTGGGACTTGCTCACTCTGACGCGCACGACTGTAGTAGGCGGCAAGATTAGCTACAAATTGTAAATCAGCTGTTTCTGGAACTGCGCCGGGTTCTAAACGTAGCAGCAGATGACTTCCAGGAATTTCTTGAGCGTGAAACCACAAATCATAGTCTCCAGCTACACGAAAGCTCAATTGGTCATTTTGGCGATTGTTACGACCGATTAAGACTTCAAAGTTGTTAGGTGTCCGATAACGATGAAAGTTTGTGGCGGCTGTTTCGCTGGCGCTGCGGCTGCGGTAGCCTGGATCTTCTAAATATTTTTGTCCAATTAACTCGTCGCGGATTTCTTCTATAGCCTGCAAATCCGCTGCTGTTTGGTAGTTTTCTATCTGCGCGATCGCGGCTTCTACTTGCTCTAAATAGCTAATTTCTGATTTGACTTCAAAAAGTAACGGTTCCACAGCCGCACGAGCGCGTTTGAGTTTTTGGTGCTGTTTATAAAGGCGTTGGGCATTTTGGACAGCGTTTTTATCTGGTTGCAGGGCGATCGCTATGGGCTGATTTGTCTCAAAATCACTCAGGATAATTTCTTTCATCCCTGGTTGCCATTTTTGCAGGTTAGACATCAATAAATCCGCTTTCGCCCGGTATTCATCCGCTTGGTCTGATTGTTGCAAGCGTTCGGAAAAGGTTTGCGCTTTATTACCTAATTTTACTAAAATATTATGTAATTTTTGGTTCAATTGATGCCGCAACTGAGCAAACACCTGCTGATTTAATTCGTCGGTATAGTACCTGTTAAGTAAGGCTTGGATGTTTTTTTCTGGTGTAAGTGCGCCCCAACCCATGACTGTATAACCATTTGCTGTCCAAGCTGGTTGAAATTTAGTTAACTCCAAAGCTTGTAGCCATTCTTGCCATCGGGCAAACAATTGTTGCCAGTCTTCAGGTTTGAGCTGATCGGTAGTAGTGTCTGGGGCTATATTCGCTGCCAGAGTCATAGATTCTACCAGTGCCGAACTCAAGCCGCTATAACTTTTTAATAACTGTCGCTTGATTGCTCCTGGGACTAAGCTGACCCGTTCTTGCCAACGTTCTGGGGATTCGCTCAAACTGGGAACCGGACCTGTGAGTTTTGGTGGGGTTTCATAAGGCTGTCCGGTTTGGATAGGACGGACACTAGACTGATGCTGACCAACTTGATGAGCAGCTGTGATGATCATTTGGCTGGCATCGGTAAGGATGGCGTTGCTGTATTTACCCATCACTTCCACATATATATGGTATAGTGCCTCTTCTCCAGGACGACGGGCAAATTGCAAATCCACAACACGCTCCCAAGGAGCGATCGCCTGAATGTCCACCAACGCCAAGCCACCCAATTGATGTACTAATTGTTGGCTGAAGGTGAAGGTATCTGGTAATCGTGGTGGTGGTTCGCCAATACAAATTCGCGCCGCTTGGGGATGCCAGGAAATCTCTAGCCAGTCCCTTTGTTTGAGGGTGCGTAAAGCCACAGCAATAGTATAGCGATCGCGCTGATAAACTTGTTCTAATCGAGATGGCAGCCAGTGAGCGCGTAGTTCGCTACAAGAAGCTGTGAGAGTAGTATAGTCAACTGGTTGCACAAGAGTTAATATTACGTATTGTAAAACTTCGCCGAATATCCAATAGTTCTTTAATAGTACAAGCCCTCTGATTTATCTGTGGAATCAATCCAAAATCCAAAATCTAAAATTGTTTGAGTAATGCTGGTTCTTTCACCGTTTGCTGCAAAATTTGGATGTAAAGTTCACTTAGCTGAGTGGCTACACCATCCCAACTAAACTTACTTTCTACGCGTCTTCTGCCCGCCTTACCTAATTCTTCTCCCCATTGTGGATTTAATAAAATGCGATCAATTGCAGCGGCAAAGGCGGCGACATCTTGTGGTGGAGCTAACAAACCTGTGACTTCGGGAAGTACAGTAAACTGAAGTCCACCCACATCACTTGCGACTACAGGTGTACCACTGGACATAGCTTCAATGGCCACGAGTCCAAAGGGTTCATAGTGACTGGGAACGACGCAAACATCAGCCGCAGCATAATAAGTGGGTAATATTTCCTGACTGAGGCGACCGGGGAGAATGGTAAATTCACTCATCCCCAATTCGTTGATGATATTCTGGATGCGATCGCGCTCAATACCGTCACTATTACCTGGGATGCTTCCACCACCAATAATTAATTTCAGGTTTTTATCGCCACGTAATTGAGATTCGTTCACCGCACGCACCAGGGTTTCTATGCCTTTGCGTCGATCAAAACGTCCAACATACAATACAAGTTTAGTTTCTGGAGCAATTCCTAATTCTAACCTAGCTGCTTGGCACTCAACCGAACCAAATCGGCGAATATCTGTACCGCAGGGAATGATCTCAATATTACCTTCAGTGGACACGAGCGATCGCATATGTTCCTGTTCTTGGGGGCTTGTGGCGACAATGCATTCTGCTGTCTCCAATACCTGTTTTTCCACGGCTAGTCGCTGACTAGCAATCAGGGGAATTGTTTCTACTGTATTGTACTTGACTGCGCCTAAAGAATGGTAGGTATGAACCTGCTGAGTACCTTGGATTTGCTTGAGTTGCATTCCTAGCCAGCTGGAATGCCAATAATTTGTGTGAACTAACTGATACGTAATCTGATTCTCTGTTTGGAATTGGAGGAAATTATCCAAGAATTCCGGCATATATTCCAAAAGTTCATCTCGTGGCACAAACTCTACAGGGCCTGCTGCTAGACGAATAGTGCGACAATTTTGGCTAAGTTGAACAATTGTATCTTGCTCGACACTCACTTTGCGGGTAAACATATCAACTTGCCATCCTAGCTGTGCTAGTGCTTCACCCACGTTACGCACATAAACATTTTGTCCACCAGCTTCTTCCTTACCAATTTCAATCGCCGGATCTCCATGAACAGAAATTAAGGCAATACGTTTGTCGGTAGTAGCGTTCATCAGAAAAATGGGTAGAAACCCCGCCCTTTAGCAACGCGGAGGGCGGCTTTACAAATACTTCTAAGCAACAATTAACCCGTTGG
>REBL01000014.1 GCA_007692755.1 Nodularia sp. (in: cyanobacteria)
GCAATTTGTCCTACGCCTCCTTTGGGATAGTTAACTCCGCCATAGTGCCTATCGGAAAAGACCATCCCGGCATTAATCATGGGTGTCATGTCAGCGCTGACCACCGACCAGCAATAACATTCCATATCAATAAATTTTAATAATTCTGGGTCTTTGATATAGCGTCGTGCCACATCCCCGACATTCTGGGGGAGGTATTTGACTAAACCAAGACAGGACAAAGGATGTTGCCAAAATGTCCGCAGCAAATATCGAGGTTCTTCTAATGACAACAAATCCATGCTGTTGAGGCAATTAAACACCTTCCAGCACTCGTCATAAAAGCGACGAATACCTGTTTCTTCATGGCGAAAATAGGCAATAAGATTTTGCAAAAATTTCTCATAAACTCGCTCAACTTTTAAGTCTAATTCGTTGGGCAAATGATAGTGAATCTGTACAGGATCAATAATTGTTTCTTGGCTGACGTTCACAGCATCCAGAGCGCGGGTGAGTAAGTTTGTCGTACCTTTTTCGCCAAATCCAAAAATCATTGATGCTCCAACATCAAATCGATAACCCTGGCGTTCAAAATAGCCAGAACTACCTCCTGGAATTAAATAACTTTCCAGAACCAGTACCTGAGCGCCTTTCGCTGCTAACTGTGTTGCTGTCACTAAACCGCCAATGCCAGAGCCAATAACAATTACATCAAATGAAGGATTCATATGGGCAGATGCTAAACAAAAGTAACCAAGCAGTTAGTATTTTATATAACTTTTTAGCTGGAAAAATTTATACGTAATTTATTCTTTATCTTCTGAGAAATATAAATACATATGGAATTGGGTAAATTTAGTCGCCAAAATAATTGTCACAATTCAGTTTTAGAGTTTTGAATTAATTATTTTTGCATAAAAAAGAGGGACAAGCCTGCTACCGCTGGCTAATCCCGTCTGCCGATCCTTAAAGAGAGGAGAACACTAATATTAGTGTAGCTTTGCTTGAGAATATATGTCAACTAGTAATGCAAAAATTTTTCAATAATTTTAACAGCTATGATTTTCGCTTTCAGCATGACGCGGGACAGAGTATGATAATGTTTCAGTTCTAGAATAAAATCGCCTATTTCCAGCTATGACGCGACAACTGCGTGTTTATGTTCCACCCCATCCTTTAATCAAGCACTGGCTGGCAGTTGCCCGTGATGCTGGCACACCTTCAGTCTTATTTCGTAGTGCGATAACTGAGTTGGGACGATGGCTGACTTACGAAGCGGCGAGAGAGTGGTTGCCGACTCTGGAAACAACTGTGCAGAGTCCCTTAGGTTCGTGTCCAGCTACTTTGATTAATCCAGAAGTACCTGTGGCGGTTGTCCCAATTCTCCGGGCAGGTCTAGGGCTGCTAGAAGGAGCGCAAACTTTGTTGCCCCTGGCTTCAATTTACCATTTGGGTTTAGTTCGTAATGAAGAAACTCTCGAACCTGCCTGTTATTTGAATAAATTACCCGAAAAATTTGACCCCCAAACCAGAGTTTTAATCACTGATCCGATGTTAGCGACGGGTGGGTCAATTATGTTAGCCATGGCAGAATTAACACAACGGGGTATTGATCCTGCTTTGACACGAATTGTTTGTGTAGTTGCGGCTCCGCTAGCTTTACAAAAACTGAATGCTGCATATCCTGGTTTAAACGTTTACACCGCCACGATTGATGAAATAGTCAATGACAAGGGATATATTGTACCTGGGTTAGGAGATGCGGGCGATCGCATCTTTGGCACATAAGCTAGTATGCAGCTAGGGAAGGAAAATAGCTGAACTACAGATAAAAGTTGCAAGATTTCTTCAAGGCGGTAATGTATGAGTCAACGTGATGGTTTTGCCAGTGGTTTTTTAGCAGGGACGATTTTTGGTAGTATAGTTGGTGGTATTGTCGGGGCGGCAATTGTTTCTCGACAAAACGGGGAATTGACATCAGAAGAAGCCGAACTGACTAATGGCCAAACGGGGACTAAAAAAGTATCTCCAAAACGCCGCCAGATGTTTGCCTCAGACAGTGACGCTATGGAAATGGAAACGGCTAGGCGATCGCTTGAAGATAAAATTGCCCAACTTAATGCCACAATTGATGAAGTGAGACAGCAACTGGGAAATGTCAACGGCAGTTCTACCCAGTCAGTGAATGATCGATCTCTCACCCAAGATTCTTGAGGGTGGTTAATCTTGAGGTCGCATACTCCCGCACTGATGCAGGCAGACAGTGTGGGCTACCCAGGGAATACCTGTATACCTTGAAACAAGGCTTAACGATAGGTAATTAGGGCTTCTACAGGAGTTGGCATCAAGACAGATATCTCCATATTTAAAGCGTTGATAACCCTAGTTGAAAGTTTAGTGATTCCTCGCCCTGTCATTCATCTGTCGCTCCCGCTTTACGGTGAATGAGATGCTTCTATCGGATCAAGCTAAAATCAATAATAAGACCACTTTTGACACTTAGCAGGAAAGACACTTATCCATGAATCTACTGTTTACCACTTTGACTACTTTTGTCTCCTTCTATAGCCTTTTGCTAATTTTCCGAGTTTTATTAACTTGGTTCCCGACCATCAACTGGTACAATCAGCCTTTTGCGGCTTTAAGCCAGATAACCGATCCTTACCTCAATCTTTTCCGTTCTATTATTCCGCCACTGGGTGGTATGGATTTCTCCCCGATCTTAGCCATTTTGGCACTTAATTTACTTGGGGGTTTACTGAGAAGCCTCACAGCCCTTTCATATGCACAGGCTTTTTAGTTTAAATCTAACTAAATATAGACTTTTGTAGAGGCGTTCGGGGTAAAATCGTCTCTACATTGTTTTATGAACGGACTCACCTGGACAAAACCCTGTAGAGACTTTATATCATGTCCGTTTAATTAGTTACGATTACCACAATCATATCACCCCACCCCCAACCCCTCCGGTGCAAGCGAAAGCGAGGAGGGGAGTAAAGCAAAAGTTTGGCACGGTTTTCGCGTTTCGTAAGTATTCAATCGGACTTAATATTACACTCAAAGCCTCTACAATCTGGCTTAAATAATTACGAATTACGAATTACGAATTACGAATTACGAATTACGAATTACGAATTA
>REBL01000180.1 GCA_007692755.1 Nodularia sp. (in: cyanobacteria)
GCGATTTACCTTTGCTTGGCAGTTAAAAGCTAAGGAACTGAAGACCAAACTCGAAACTAAAAGTGAAATCGTAGCTCGCATAACAGATGTTTATTTTAGAACTCTCTTATCTACTGCTACTGATTTTCTGGTAGTTTGTCCGGAGAATTGATGAAAAAGTAGTGTGTTTTACTGAAAAAAAATTACTTTCACGATATATCAACATCTTCAGCTACTAACCAATGACCTGCATGATTTAACTGACCCCAAATAGTCAGCCGTTGCTCATGCAAAACAGCTTTTAGTTGCTCTTCTATGTGCGATCGCAAAGTCACAATCTGCCAAGTCTGACCATCATAGGCCGCTGGTGCAGTGATCGTGAAACAGTAATCTTGCTGATTGATCCGTTGGAAAATGCCTGTGAAACAGTCGTTTGTACGTGGTAATACTTGATTACTTCTTAAGTGATTATACGTATTTGGCGACGAACCAGGATAATTGCCATTTAATGGATAAATTTGCGGGTTATTTAAGTAATACACTTGCCAATTTAGCCATTCCGGATTTTTGGGTGATAAATCTAAGTTAAATAAAGGTACAAGTATTGCAGGATCTAGTAAAGATTTTAACAGCGCATTTTGTAGTTGCTTGACAGGTAAATTTCTCGGCTGACAGTCCAACTCAACGCACATCGCCGCCGCCATTCCCGCCGCTTGACCGATACCCATAACTACAGGCTGTAATCTGGTTGCGCCATTAGCAATATGAGATACCGAAATATTCTTTTCACAAACTAAAAAACCATCTGTTTCCGCCGGAATTAGGGAACGGTAGGGAATAGTAAAGGGTGTACCAGTCCAACGTCCCCCCCAACGTATGGATTTCGGTTGTAGTGGCAAGTCGAACCCAGGATAATGATGGTCGTTGGCATAGTTACCCACAGCGATTGCTTCGCAAACGCCTTCGGCGAACGCATCGGGAAACAGAGATGCTACCCTACCCCCAGACATTGGCAAAATATCCTGTTCTCGCACAGTAGTTAATCCCACCAAGCGGCGACTCTCGCGATAATAAGGATGCAATGCAAAAGCACTAGATTTACAGGGAAAAACTGACTCAGCCAAACCATAGCGCCTACCCAAGTTTTTTTGAATAAAATGGGCAAAATTTTGGCTATGCCAGCGACATTCTTGGAAAAATTCTTTTTTGGCTGCTTCTGACTCGATTAATCGCCCTACACCTTCAGCATAGTCATTACCACAGATCGGCCAATTAATCATAAATCGATTTCCTGGCCAGCGTCCATAATTCAAGAATTTCTCTGCACCATAGTTATCCCACGCACCGGCAAACAGGGAAGGATCATAATTAGGCGCGGGTGGAATTTCTGGAGCAATATCTTTACCAAAATCTTGCATCACCACGACCCAAGTCGGGGCTTGCACGGGATATTTTTGTGTGAGATGATTAAAATCTGCTGGGGCGCTTATTTCTCCCCACTCAGATTGCAACTCCCAGCCCCAACGGTGAGGTATTTCCGCCAAAGCTAATAAATCGCCCAATTCTGTACCATCGAGAATAATCTTGGCTGTAACTGTGAAGTCTGCAAACCGCACACCAGTTACACAATTCCCCTGTTGCAACACTTCTAAAGGTACTTGTCCAGAAATCCAATGCAGATTTGTTAACTCCTGCACCCAATCTGCAAAAATCTCGGCTCCAATGCGGGGATCATAGCTAAAAAAGCTCACCCAGCTATTATCTAATCCTTCTGGTTGACGCTGCCGTAATTCTTGTAAAAACGCGCCCCATAATCCGGTTTGAAATGCCATTAATTCATTACCATCAGGTGCAGATACTCCAGCAGAGGTGAGCATTCCCCCTAACCAAGGAAATTCACTCACCAGAATAGTATTTGCTCCCCGTCGCGCCGCTTGGATGGCTGCTGCTGTTCCTCCGGTTCCTCCGCCCACAACTAAGATATCTGCTGTATATATTTGTTGAGTCATATTGATATGATTTAGATAAGTCAGCTTGACTAATCAATATCTATCATGAGTGGGCGATCGCTTCATGTTTTTCGCTGACACCATAGGTAGAGACCATTGCAGTGCAGTGTTAGCTTGCTGGTCAAAACCAATGAAAATGATATGCTAAAACTAGCATAATTAAGATATGAGTTCATCCTTGAAACCAATTGAGTGGGTTGGAAATGCCCTGGAGGATTTGAAAGAGTTTCCAGAAGAGGTTCAACAAGTTGTTGGCTATGCGTTGTACTTGGCTCAATGTGGTGAAAAGCATTTTTCAGTCAAACCACTGAGAGGATTTAAGGGTGCTGGAGTGCTTGAAGTCGTGGAAGATTTTGATGGAGATACTTACCGAGCCATTTATACGGTAAAGCTGTCCGGCGTGATTTATGTTCTGCACAGCTTTCAAAAGAAATCAAAGCAAGGTATCGCTACACCAAAACAGGATATTGAGTTGATTTTAGCAAGGCTTAAACGAGCAAAAGCACATCATTTGGAAAACTACCGCAAACAGAACAAAGGAGAGTAAGGGATGAATCAGGAAATTAGAGTGCAAGCAAGCAGTGGTAATGTCTTTGCTGACTTAGGTTTAGAAAACCCTGATGAGTTACTTGTCAAGGCAGAACTAGCTCGTAAAATCAGCAAAATTATTACTCAGCAAAAGATGTCGCAGGCTGAAGCAGCAGAACTTTTGGGGGTTGACCAACCTAAAATATCTGCCTTAATCAATGGTAAGTTATCGGGCTTTTCAACTGTGCGATTATTTCGCTTTTTGAATGCTTTGGGTCGAGACGTGGAAATCGTAGTCAAAAATAAACCTCTATCACGCTTAAAAGCTCAAACACGGGTTGTTACTTCGTAACTTGGACATAAAAAAACATCTCCTTGAACACTAAAAGTAATGTAAAAATATAGTAATTTAGTCCTGACTACAAACCTCTAATGCTGGTATTTTGAGTGATGATCAGGCAGCTGATTTACAGGAAGAAATTCAAGCTGATTGGTAATGATGGCTATTATGTTTTGCGATCGCCTTTTCCCATTATCTGAGCGCGATCGCCTAAGTCCGCAATATTCAACAGCGATCGCAATCAACTTTTACCATAC
>REBL01000228.1 GCA_007692755.1 Nodularia sp. (in: cyanobacteria)
CATTTTTCTTTCAGTAATTACCGCTTGTGACAGTTGAAGGTGCGGAATGTGGGTTGTAATTCGTGTTTCAATCAGGTTTTGATTCACCAAATTAATTACTCAAATAGAGGTAAAGTATGCGTGAAAATGCTTTGAATAACTTGTCTTTAAAGCCCCGTGGTTTAGAGGCAGCCAAGGAAACGGCAAATAAGCTAAACGTTAAAGAATTAGTGCGATCGCTCAGTGAAATTGAGCCAAAAAACCGGGTAGTAGCGTTTCGTTTACTAGATAAAAATAAAGCGATCGCTGTCTTTGAATACATGACTCCCGATAAGCAAGCAGACTTGATTCGGGAAATGGAAAATCCAGAAGTAATGACCATTATCGAAGCACTCGACCCAGATGATCGAGTCAAGCTATTTGAAGAACTACCCGCTCAAATTACCAAGCGCTTAATTGCTAACTTGAGTCCAAAAGCGCGTTCTGCGGTTAATTTGCTCTTGGGTTATCCAGAACGCAGTGCTGGACGACTAATGAGTCTACGCTACCTAGCGGTATACAATCACATCACTGCTGATGCAGCCTTAACTGCTGTACGCGAATGCAACCTCCGAGACGATGAACTAGAGATGGTCTTTCTCATCGACTCAGAAAGGTTTTATCGGGGATTTATCCGGACAGTGCGCCTAGTCAAGGTCAATCCGGAAACACCAATTGAAACGTTATTAGATGGGGCAAATATTGCTGTCCGCGCTACAGATACAGGAATGCACGCAGCACAAACCCTCAAGGATTTTGACTTACCAGCTGTGCCGGTAGTGGATAATGAAGGACGACTGCTAGGGGATATAACCTTTGATGATGTCATTGACTTAATTCAGGAAGAAGCCGCCGAAGCTGCCTTATCACAAGCTGGTGTCGGTAACTTATTATCCCGCGACAAAGTTTGGAGCGATCGCCTAATTAAAGGTAATGCTTGGTATTCAATTCGACTGCGAATTTTGTTCTTAATCATCACCCTAATTGGCGGTATGCTCGTCGGTGGATTGATTGAGCAATTTGAGGAAGTGTTGGAAAATGTAGTTGCTGCGGCTATTTTCATTCCCTTAGTCATGGATATGGGCGGTAACGTAGGTACTCAATCCACGACCATTTTTGCACGAGGATTAGCTTGGAATCATATTGACGTGAATAAAATTGCCCCCTATTTGTTCAGAGAAGTCAGCATTGGGGCGATTATGGGCGTAATCTTAGGAATCACAGCCGGGACAATTTCCTACTTCTGGCAGGGTGCGCCCAATGGAGTCCCCCTACTAGGATTAGCAGTAGGCATTTCCTTATTTTGTGTAGTAACTTTAGGTTCGTTTTTAGGTGGAATCATACCCTGGATCATGTTGAAATTAGGCTTCGATCACGGTCCTGGTGCTGACCCTTTTATTACCACAATTAAAGATTTCACTGGATTGTGGCTTTACTTCTCCCTAGTAACATTGCTTTTAGGAGTGGAAGGCTAAATTGACACTCTCCGGGAGCCAAGCCACGGAGATTCTTGGTTCAACGAGTAGGGGCGGGTTTAGAAATATGATTGATGATTAACCAACATATTGGTAAACCCACCTCTACAAATAGACGAATTGCGGTATCTCACCCAGAGGTGGTTCTCTCCTCAAGCGTTAACTTTCCATGTTAGTGACTTTGTATTCCCCAGCTCTTGCTTCCTCTTCTGGTGTAGGGGTATTTTCTGGAACTACTGGAGGCTCACTAGGAGATAATTTAACTTTTGGGATCTGTCGCGGGTTGAAATATCTTTTTAATGAAGGTTTTTCAGGGTCGGGAGCAATTTTTGTGGGTAAAGGTATTGATTCACCTGTTGGCGTTCCCTCTGGTTGTTCTTCTGGTGCAGGTGAATCACTAGATTTTGGCGTTTCTGGTTTAGCTACTTTTTCCTCCGGTGCTTCAACTTGAGGTGTGGGGATGATCTCAGGTTCTGTTTCTGATGCAGGTGACTCAATAATTTCTGGTAGTGTCGGGGGTAAACTCGGTGACGGTTCTATTGTCGGGACTGCACGACGTTTGAAGAATCCCTCAGATTTTGGTTTTTCTGGTTTAGCTACTTTTTCTTCCGGTGTTTCAATTTCAGGTGTGGGGATGATCTCAGGTTCTGTTTCTGATGCAGGTGACTCAATAATTTCTGGTAGTGTCGGGGGTAAACTCGGTGACGGTTCTATTGTCGGGACTGCACGACGTTTGAAGAATCCCTCAGATTTTGGTTTTTCGGTTGCTTCAACTTGGGGTGTCGGTTTTACAGGTGTTTCTGGAACTTCAGTTTCAGGACTAATCTGGGGCTGTGGTGACGGTGTTTTTTCCACGGGTGACGGTTCAATCACTGGTTTCTTAGCAGTGTAATTGGGGTCTACAATGCTACGCGCCTGATCCGCTTTTAATTCTCCTCTAACAATTCTCGAAAGTGTGTCTTTACCCTTGGGCTGATAATTAATCAGTCTGGCTGTGGTATTGAAAGCATTTTTTAGAGAATTTCCCTGATTATCGAGGAATTCTAGTTTTACCCAATTTTTACCAGGCTTGAAACCCTTGAGGTAAATTGGTTGCCAGCGATCCAAAATGAAGCTTTCATTATTAATAGTGCAACGAATCCGCCAATCGCTGACTGTATCGTTGGGGTTGTCTTCAGCTACCAGGTGTAGAGGCGCGTTAGTTAAATAAAAGTCCAGTAAAATTGGTTCTGCGCCATAACTGCCTTTAGGACGGCTGTAGGTTAACACTGGCAGAGTAGGATCAGGGTTGTTATCCTCAGTCTTAGTGAAAATATGGAATGTTGTCTGGGCGTAAGCACCTTCATTTTTAAAGCTTTCGTGCCAAGGACGAGAAGCAAAGACGCGCAGAGTATGTGTACCAGGGGAAACTTCTGGTAAAACTAGCGACTTGTTGACATCGTAAACAGCTATATAAGGTTGGTTATCCAGAATTACGTGTAAATGAGGCCCTAGTTCCAATTCAGGATCTTTAAATATTGGTATATCCTTTACCTGAAAGTTAACTGTAACTTTGCTGTCTTGGAGAATTTCATCAGGTTGGGGCGATAGGATTGTGACCTGGGGTCGATAATTTTCCAAGGTGAGGCGTAGTTCCTGGATAACCTCTGGTGGGGAAACTTCAGAAAATTGCTGAGAAATCTGAGAAATTTTGGGCGGGTTATTTCTCTGACTCACAGGCACTTCTTGGCTACCAGCTTTTTCAGCACAACTAGTGAGACTAAACACCAGCACCAATGTCATCAGCCACTTAAAAATAGTAAATCTTAGAGAAAATCTCTGGTTTAACACTCCTGGTTGCCACAATTTCATGCATTTCATCCTAGTGATGGTTGGTCTTCAGTAACTGATGAGGTTATTTTGGCTTAAATTGTCCATCGGATACCATAGCCCAAAAGGTGAAATGTTTTCCACGCGACATAACATTTTATTTTGATATTCTCAGGGAAGTTTAAAATAATTAATGATTTTTTCGGTTTTTTACCGTAGTTATTGAAACACAACAAAAAATTTACGGAATATAAGGCTGTAATACCCGCTAAATGGGGTTAATTGGGTTAAACCATAAGTTTTGCGAATTGTTATCCTTTGTAAATTAAATACAGAAACTCTTGACTTTTAACCCAAAAGTTGGAATATAAAAAGCTTATAAGGCCATTATTTCAGCTAATTTGAAGCTAATTTGAATTATTGTTAAAATGTCTTTAACAATGCACCTGTAATGACTCTATAATTCAACAGAAACAAACTTCCACATAGAGTCTTCATCACTGCTCCAGGAATTCTGTAGTTTGCGACTAGGTTTAACTTTGTGGTATTTATGATTCCTCATTCCTTACTAGAGAGGAGGTCGAATGACGATTAGTCCTCCGGAGCGAGAGGAAAAGAAGGCAAGAGTCATCGTTGATAAAGATCCGGTTCCTACCTCATTTGAAAAATGGGCAAAGCCAGGACACTTCGACAGATCCTTAGCCAAAGGTCCCAAAACCACCACCTGGATTTGGAACCTTCATGCCCTCGCCCATGACTTTGATACACATACAAGCGATTTAGAAGACATTTCTCGTAAAATCTTCGCGGCACACTTCGGACATTTGTCCGTAGTAGCGATTTGGTTAAGCGGAATGTTATTCCACGGCGCTAAATTCTCGAATTACGAAGCTTGGTTAAGCGACCCATTGAATGTGAGACCCAGCGCTCAAGTCGTATGGCCCATTGTTGGACAAGACATTTTAAATGGTGATGTCGGCGGTGGATTCCGCGGTATTCAGATCACCTCTGGCTTGTTCCAAGTATGGCGCGGCTGGGGAATCACAAGCTCATTCCAGCTTTATGTCACAGCTATTGGCGGCTTGGTATTAGCAGGATTGTTCTTATTTGCTGGTTGGTTCCATTACCACAAGCGCGCTCCTAAACTGGAATGGTTCCAGAATGTGGAGTCAATGCTGAATCATCACTTGGCAGTATTGCTAGGTTGTGGTTCCTTGGGATGGACTGGACACCTAATCCATGTGTCAGCACCAATCAACAAACTCATGGATGCGGGTGTAGCTGCTAAAGATATACCTTTGCCCCACGAGTTCATTCTGAACAAAGACTTGTTGACAGATTTGTATCCCAGCTTTGCTAATGGGTTAACACCATTCTTCACCTTGAATTGGGGTCAGTATGCTGACTTCCTCACCTTCAAGGGCGGTTTGAACCCTGTAACAGGCGGCTTGTGGATGACCGATATTGCCCATCACCATTTGGCGATCGCGGTTCTGTTCATCATTGCTGGTCATATGTACCGTACCAATTGGGGTATCGGTCACAGTATTAAAGAAATCCTGGAAAACCATAAAGGTCCCTTCACAGGAGAAGGTCATAAAGGTTTGTATGAAAACCTGACCACATCCTGGCACGCTCAGTTGGCAACTAACCTTGCTTTCTTGGGTTCACTGACCATCATCATTGCTCACCATATGTACGCAATGCCTCCATATCCGTACTTGGCAACGGATTATGCAACGCAATTGTGTATATTCACCCACCATATGTGGATCGGTGGCTTCTTGATTGTTGGTGGTGCGGCTCACGCAGCCATCTTCATGGTGCGGGATTACGATCCTGTTGTGAACCAAAACAACGTGTTAGATCGTGTGATTCGTCACCGGGATGCTATTATTTCCCATCTGAACTGGGTGTGTATTTTCCTCGGCTTCCACAGCTTTGGACTGTACATCCACAACGACACAATGCGTGCGTTGGGTCGTCCTCAAGATATGTTCTCTGACTCAGCAATTCAGTTGCAGCCAGTATTTGCTCAGTGGGTGCAAAACTTGCACACCCTAGCTCCTGGTGGTACTGCTCCTAATGCTATTGAGCCAGTTAGTTATGCTTTTGGCGGCGGTATTTTGGCTGTCGGTGGCAAAGTGGCAATGATGCCTATTGCTTTGGGTACAGCGGACTTTTTAGTTCACCACATCCACGCCTTCACCATTCACGTCACCGTCCTGATTCTGCTCAAGGGTGTATTATACGCCCGTAGTTCTCGTCTGATTCCAGACAAGGCAAACTTAGGCTTCCGCTTCCCTTGCGACGGTCCAGGCCGTGGCGGTACTTGCCAAGTATCTGGTTGGGACCACGTGTTCCTCGGATTATTCTGGATGTACAACTCCCTATCGATTGTGATCTTCCACTTCAGTTGGAAAATGCAATCAGATGTCTGGGGAACAGTAGATGCAGCAGGTAATGTGTCTCACATTACTGGTGGTAACTTTGCCCAAAGTGCCATCACCATCAACGGTTGGTTGCGTGACTTCTTGTGGGCGCAAGCTTCACAAGTAATCAACTCCTACGGCAGTGCTTTATCTGCTTATGGTCTACTCTTCTTAGGCGCTCACTTTGTATGGGCATTCAGCTTAATGTTCCTGTTCAGTGGTCGCGGCTACTGGCAAGAACTGATTGAGTCCATTGTTTGGGCGCACAATAAGTTGAAAGTAGCACCAGCAATTCAGCCTCGCGCTCTGAGCATCATTCAGGGACGAGCTGTAGGTGTAGCTCACTACCTCTTAGGAGGAATTGTGACCACCTGGGCATTCTTCCACGCACACATCCTTTCAGTAGGGTAGCAATTCACTTCAGAAGTGCTGAGGGCTGAGTGCTGGGTGCTGAGTAATGAATAAAAGCTCAAAATCTAGTACTCAAAACTCAGAACTTCAAAAGATGACACCTGATGGCTAAAAGTCAGAGGATTTCTCAAACCTATGGCAACGAAATTTCCAAAATTTAGCCAGGATCTCGCACAGGACCCGACGACTCGTCGGATATGGTATGCGATCGCTACAGGAAACGACTTTGAAAGCCACGATGGCATGACTGAAGAAAATCTTTACCAAAAGATTTTCGCCACTCACTTCGGTCACTTGGCAATCATTTTCCTGTGGGCTTCCAGCCTCCTGTTCCACGTGGCCTGGCAAGGTAACTTTGAACAGTGGATTAAAGATCCCCTTCACATCCGTCCCATCGCCCATGCGATTTGGGACCCCCACTTTGGTGAACCTGCGATTGAAGCATTTACCCAAGGTGGCGCTAGCAATCCTGTAAACATTGCTTACTCTGGTGTTTACCACTGGTGGTACACAATCGGGATGCGGACGAACAGCGAACTGTATACCGGTTCTGTGTTCCTCCTCTTGTTATCAGCGTTATTCTTATTTGCTGGTTGGTTGCACTTACAACCCAAGTTCCGTCCTAGCCTCTCTTGGTTTAAGAGTGCTGAACCTCGCCTGAACCATCACTTGTCAGCGTTGTTTGGTGTTAGTTCTTTGGCTTGGGCTGGTCACTTGATTCACGTTGCTATCCCCGAATCTCGCGGACAGCACGTTGGTTGGGATAACTTCCTCACCACACTGCCCCACCCAGCAGGTTTGACTCCGTTCTTCACAGGTAACTGGGGAGTTTACGCTGCTAACCCTGATACTGCTGGCCATATTTTTAGTACATCTGAAGGTTCAGGTACAGCGATTCTGACTTTCTTGGGTGGTTTCCATCCTCAGACAGAATCCTTGTGGTTGACCGATATGGCTCATCACCACTTGGCGATCGCAGTTATCTTCATTATTGCTGGTCATATGTACCGGACTAACTTTGGAATTGGTCACAGCATCAAAGAAATGCTGAATTCCAAAGCCGGTTTAATCCCTGGTAGCAAGAGTGAAGGTCAATTCAACCTGCCTCACCAAGGTTTGTACGACACCATTAACAACTCGCTGCATTTCCAGTTGTCTCTAGCTTTAGCAGCACTGGGAACCGCCACTTCGTTGGTAGCGCAGCATATGTACGCTCTGCCTCCTTACGCATTCATTGCTAAGGACTACACAACTCAAGCAGCGCTGTACACTCACCACCAGTATATTGCTGGCTTCTTGATGGTTGGTGCTTTTGCCCACGCCGCCATCTTCTGGGTACGTGACTACGACCCCGAACAAAACAAAGGCAACGTACTCGACCGTATATTGCAGCACAAAGAAGCGATTATTTCTCACCTCAGCTGGGTATCGCTATTCTTGGGCTTCCATACCCTCGGTTTGTATGTACACAATGACGTAGTAGTAGCTTTCGGTACTCCTGAAAAGCAAATCTTGATTGAGCCTGTGTTCGCACAATTCATTCAAGCTGCTCACGGTAAAGTACTTTACGGTTTAGACACATTGTTGTCTAACCCTGACAGCATTGCCTACACAGCTTATCCTAACTACGGAAACGTTTGGTTAGGTGGCTGGTTGGAAGCCATTAACTCTGGTACCAACTCCCTATTCTTAACAATTGGCCCTGGCGACTTCTTGGTTCACCACGCATTCGCTTTGGCTATTCACACCACCACCTTGGTACTTGTTAAAGGTGCTTTGGACGCTCGTGGTTCCAAGCTGATGCCCGATAAAAAGGACTTCGGCTATGCGTTCCCTTGCGACGGTCCAGGCCGTGGCGGTACTTGTGACATCTCAGCTTGGGACTCTTTCTACCTAGCGATGTTCTGGATGTTGAACACCATTGGTTGGGTAACCTTCTACTGGCACTGGAAACATCTAGGTATTTGGCAAGGTAACGTTGCTCAGTTTAACGAAAACTCGACATATCTCATGGGCTGGTTCCGTGACTACCTCTGGGCTAACTCAGCTCAGTTGATTAACGGATACAATCCTTACGGCGTGAATAACCTGTCTGTTTGGGCTTGGATGTTCCTATTTGGACACCTTGTTTGGGCAACCGGTTTCATGTTCCTGATTTCTTGGAGAGGTTACTGGCAAGAGTTGATTGAAACCCTTGTTTGGGCGCACGAGCGGACTCCTCTAGCTAACTTGGTTCGCTGGAAAGACAAGCCCGTTGCTCTGTCCATTGTTCAAGCTCGTTTGGTAGGTCTAGCCCACTTCACTGTCGGCTACGTCGTGACCTACGCGGCGTTCTTGATTGCCTCCACTGCTGGTAAGTTCGGTTAATTCGGCTGCTAGTTTTGTAGGTTAATAAAAATCCCCTGCCGCAAGGTAGGGGATTTTTTAAATGAATTGAGTATTTTTTCCTTCTAAAGAATGTCTGGAAGTAGGAGCAATGAATTTGCTAGAATTCTATTGAGTCACACAAATAAAGTTTTATTAAATTAGGTACAGCATTTACCAGTTTTATAGAGTTTTGCTTGCATTCTTTTTAAATATTAAAGTTGTTGTAGTACGTTAGGAGCAATATGGAAGAATTGCAAATTCCAGAGAAATTTAAGCCTGGGTTCGAGCTACTTATAAGTATTGACAACCAAACTGTAGAAGAATTTATTGATGCTTTTAAAGAAGTCCAACCATCAGGAATTAAAGATTTAGTATCAGCAGTGGCTTCCAGGGTTAAGACTTTAGCACTAGAAGAAGTCAAAGATATACTAGAAACATTAATTTCCCTATACAACCTTCGAGACCACTTTCAAGAAAATAATGGAGTATCTACAGATGAAGTGATAGAAAAACTCGGTCAGGCTGTTCAAAATGATGAAGAACTAAACATTACTAATGAACAAAAAGAAGAATTTGAAAAACGTTTAGCTACTTTTTTAGAATTTGATGCTGTTCTTAGTTTTACATCTAAAGCCATCGAAGTGATACGCGACCATGAGCGTTTATTTACAAACTCTCGCATTCATACTGATATGCGACCTGTGTTTAAATCGGATGTAGAAGACAGTCCAGTCGGTGTAGCCATAGTTCATATGTTGAAAATTGAGTATGCAGATTTAGAGGGTAAACATGAGTTTTTTGTAGCTTTGGACTCAATAGATTTGGAACAATTACGCGAACAATTAGATATATCTGATAGAAAAGCAAAAGCAATTGAGTCTCTGTTGAACAGAGCGAATATTTCATACTTAAATTACCTAGATGTAGAGTAGAGGTTATAAATATGGCAGTTGCAGATAAGGTTAATCCTTGGATACCTGAGAAGAAGAAAAGTTCACAGCGATCTCAGCTTGCTTACTTACCTGGTCAAGATTCTAATGAAATGAATAAAGCCAACCTAAAAAACAAGTTGTACTGGAATTATTTAAATGCAAAAAAAAGAGTCAGTGAGAATAATACTGACAATTTCTTATTGTTCAAAAGAGGAATATTGCCTACCAGTAATAGTCAAGTTAAAGTATCTACACAATATGAAGTTTTCGCCATAGTGGGTAAAAACTGCATTACAGTGAATGATGGACAAAAAATTTATGATTTGGTTCATTCACAATTACAAGCTAACCAACCTGTGGAATTAGACTTTGCAGGAGTGGAAATTTTTGCTGCTCCATTTTTTAACTTTGCTATCGGACAATTATTGAAAGATATCCAGCCAGAAAATCTTAGCAAGTTATTAAAAATTTCTAATCTTAGACCTCTTGGTAGTCAAATAGTCAGTTTAGTAATTGAAAACTCCAAACGCTACTATTCAGATCCTATTTTTCGTAATAGATTAGACCAAGTAATAAATGAAAAATCTAATCATCTTTAAATGCCAGCTACAATTAAACCTAATTTCAAAGTTGAAGCTGAGGTATTTAATATCCAGTCTGATACTCCCAAAGCAGATGACATTTTTCTAGTAGATAGTAATGTCTGGTATTGGTATAGTTATACTAATGCTAGTAAATCCGCTTTACCTTATCAAATATCACATTATCCTACTTATGTGAACCAAGCTAATATTGCTGGATCGCTGCTTTTATATTCTGGGCTTTCTTTAGCAGAATTAGCACACCAAATAGAAGAAAATGAAAGGAAAGTTTTTAATCCTATCTTAAGAGCTAAAATATACCGTCATAACTATCCAGAACAGAGAAATAAAGTTGTCTATGAAGTTCAAACAGCATGGAGTACAGTTACATCAATTGCAGATTGTGCGGAAATTTTGGTTGATGAAAATACTACTAATAAATCATTAATAAGATTCCAAACACAATTACTTGATGGTTATGACTTACTCATGTTAGAAGCGATGAATAAAGTTGGAGTAAAAAAAATTATTACAGATGATGGTGATTATTTAACTGTGCCTGGTATTCAAGTTTTTACCGCTAATAATAATTTTATTAATACGGCAAAAAATCAAGGTAAGTTGGTGGTTAGGTAGTTTGTAAAACTATTATAAAATTAATAAATATGCAAATATTAAAAACTCCATCATTAACAGAATTAGAATCCAGTTTCATGACACTTGCTAACCAATGGCGCGAAGAAAATCGCGGAGTATCATCAACTAACCAATAGAACATAATAATTGACAAGGATTAACAGGCAATCCTGGTTATGGTAAAGTTGCCTGTTTTATGAAAAAACCTATAAAAATATAGAAGATATAAAAATTTTCGATTGTCCTGGATTTAGACTTTTCTGATGTTCGCCGTTTTCCACCAGGTACGCATCCAGGTATTTTATTATTGCGATCGCGTAATCGTAGCCGTCAAGCTGTGCTAGAAATTTTAACTCGCGTTGTAAATGAACAATCTTTAGTAGCTTTGAAGGGTTGTCTTGTAGTTGCAGATGAAATTAGAAACATAACATAAATTTTTCAGCCACTAATTTGAAAATCCCTTAACTCTCTAGATTCATAGAGAGTTGTGTCAATTTTTCTAGCAACTTGTAAACTCCTGTAGCAATTTTATTTTCTGGATAGTCTGAATCATTGGGGTTACATTCACCAAGTATTTTTGCTCTGGTAATTGCTTCTGGAATATATTGTATTAGTTGTGCATAAGATGGTTGCTTCTTAGTTTGATGAATCCTATTCCATAACTTTTTACAAATTCCTGGTCTTTTTTTAATATGTTGATTTTGAATATAATCTTTCAAGCTAGTAACTTCTAGATTTCCTGGAATAGAATCTTGTAAACTTATTTCTAAATCAAAAAAGTGGAGTATTAACCAAATTTCAAAGCAGGGATTACTAATACATAATTTATATATAGGATTCTCACAACATTTTTGAGCTAAGTCAGAAATAGTTATTTTACGATTATCATGGTCGTCAGTGTCTATGATCATCCATAATTCATCATATTCTGTAAGACGGTACTTTTGCTCTAATTCTTTATAGAATTGAAGCAAAGTTTGATATACATATTTAGGATATGAGTTCCCTGCTTCTTCTTCTGTTCTATCTATAAACTCCACATGAATATTCCTAAGACGAAAATCTTCCTCATATTTAATTGTTAATGCATTAAAATATTGGTATTCAGTTTTATCGCCTTCCGCAGCTATTATATATAGTTTCCATTTTCCATCTTTACCACATTTACTAGCAATATAACTGGATCTACCTTGATAATCTGTATTCCTTTCTCTTCCCATCTTATTAATCTTGGCTCCATCCCAATTTTTTTAAGTCTTTAATAAAAGGTATTGCTCCAAATCTTCCATTAAGATATCCAGCAGCTAAATCGAGATTTTCAACATCTGTATTAGCTAAAGAATAAAGTACAGATTGTCCATATTTATCTTTTTCTACAAACCAAATTTCATCTTTTCTAAAAATATCTTTGATATCTAGTAAATAAACTTCATGCGTAGTAGCAATTAACTGACTATTTAAACTTGTATTTTCAGGATTATTCAAAAAATAATCAAAAAGTTTCTTCATCAGTAAAGAATGTAGACTTCTTTCAATTTCATCTATTACATAAACAGCATTTCCCCGTGCTAAATGCATTAGCATAGGGAATAAATCGATTAATCTTTGCGTTCCATCTGACTCTTCTGATATTTCAAATTCTACTTCGCTATTTTCTTTGTCAAATCTGACTGGTGATAAATTGAGAACTGTCAATTTGTCGGTTTCGTCTTTTGCTTTAGAGATAATACATTGTAATCTAGGTATAAATATTGCATTGTTTTCACCGTCTTCATAAGGAAACCCTTTCTTAATTTCATCTTTAATTTCTGAGGGGATTCTTTTATAGTTATCTAAATCAATTGTCTTAGTAGTAATCTTTTTAATTCCTAAATCTAATGATTCTAAAAACTTACTCAGAGAATCTTGAACTGTAAAAAAAGGTAGTGTAGGCTTGGAATTTGGAAAAACAATTTTTAAAACATCACTAAACCATTCATATATTGGTTCTACCTCTTTTATTTTCCGTTCTTGTGAATTGGTCAAAAACAGTAAATTTTCTCTGGTACTCGTTGCTTCATAACGAATTCTATTTTTTTCATCTTCAGAAATATTCAAAAAAAACTCATGATTAAAATTATGGAAATTAATATTTTCTCCTATTCTTTCATAAATTGGTATTTCCATATTTACACCAATTTCAAATAACCATTCTTCATGAATTTTGTGTTTATCAACTAAAAAGCCATAAGCATACTGTTTATTCTTATTTCTAAACTCAAACTCAAATCTAGATGGTTTCGTATAACAGGTTTTATCTAGTTTAAAATTAGCGATATTTATATTTGTATTTTTTTCGACCCCCTCAACAATAAAATTTCTGGCAAATTCCATAGCCTTAATTAAGTTGGATTTGCCAGAAGCATTAGCACCATAAATTATAGATGTTCTGAGTAATTTTATTGACTCCTGAGACTCACCTGCAACTACATGATGAGTATGATGGGTCTCATCTGAAGCAATCATGTTAAAGTCTATCCTTTGGTTAAAGGATAAGAAATTTTCTACTGTAAATCTGATTAACATAATTATTGAAGTATCTAGTCAATTCCTTCTATAATACTTGTAAAAAAATTCTAAAGGTTGATGTTTTTTTTAATGCTACTTCCTCTTATGGAGCAGGCATTTTAACGGGAATTGATATTAGGCGGGCAAGATGCCCACCCTACGCTGATGGAAAATGGTGCAAGATATCAGAGTTATTCAGGGATTAAAAACTTGGCTACCGTTTGTACATCCTTATCACCGCGTCCAGAACAATTGAGGACAATGCGCGGACTACCGCTAAGTTGAGGACATAGGGTTTCTAAATAAGCGATCGCATGAGCAGTTTCCAAAGCAGGTATAATTCCCTCTAGGCGAGATAGTCGCTGGAACGCTTCTAAAGCCTCGGCATCAGTCACACTATAATATTCCGCCCGTCCCATATCCTTCAAATAGCTATGTTCTGGCCCCACGCCAGGATAATCTAAACCTGCACTAATGGAGTGTGCCTCAATGATTTGCCCTTCTTCATCTTGCAACAAATAGCTCATGGCTCCATGCAATACACCAATCTGTCCTTTTGTCAAGGTAGCAGCGTGTTTTTCTGTATCTACACCTTCGCCGGCTGCTTCCACCCCAATTAACCGGATAGAAGATTCATTCACAAACTCGTGGAATAATCCCATCGCGTTGGAACCACCACCCACACAAGCTATGAGAATATCAGGTAAACCGCCCCACTTTTCCATTGCTTGAACGCGAGTTTCTACACCAATCACAGCATGGAAATCGCGTACCATCATCGGGTAAGGATGGGGACCAGCGACAGAACCCAAAATGTAGTGAGTTGTTTCCACATTTGTCACCCAATCGCGGATAGCCTCAGAAGTCGCATCTTTGAGGGTTCCAGTTCCCGCTTCCACTGGACGAACTTCAGCACCCATGAGTCGCATTCTGAACACATTCAAGGCTTGACGTTCCATATCGTGAACGCCCATGTAAATCACACATTCCAGCCCAAACCGAGCGCAAACCGTCGCTGTTGCTACTCCATGCTGTCCTGCGCCTGTTTCGGCAATTACTCTTTTTTTACCCATGCGTCGCGCCAATAATACCTGACCCAAGGCATTATTTATTTTGTGCGCGCCTGTGTGATTTAAGTCTTCACGTTTTAAGTAAATTTGCGCTCCTGTACCATCTGGGCGGGCATAATGAGCAGTCAAGCGTTCGGCAAAATACAACGGTGTGGCGCGTCCTACATAGTCTCGCAGTAAATCTTGTAATTCTGCTTGAAAACTTGGGTCATGGCGGTATTGCTGATAAGCTGTTTCTAATTCAGCTAAAGCCGGCATCAGTGTTTCCGGGACGTACTTACCGCCAAAGCGTCCAAAGCGTCCAAGGATGTCGGGAACCTGAGTGTTTGA
>REBL01000013.1 GCA_007692755.1 Nodularia sp. (in: cyanobacteria)
CAATTTAGTAATACAGAAAAATTTAAGATTATTAAAAAATTGAATCGATATGTTGAGTTACTTTCAGTAGACACAAATCTATTTTACAAAAATAGCACACAATTAAGAAATATCAGACTCAATGAAAATTATGATTCTTCTATATATTCTTTAAAAATTAATGAAAAAATTAGAATAATTCTGACCATTGATGATGATCCTATTTTTGAGCGGACAGTCATCACTTTATTTAGAGCCGTCAAGCCTGAAGATGCAGCAAAAGCATATAATTCAGTTGCAGAGACTCTTTACCAAGATTTCACTGTAGAGAATCAAGAGTTTGAGGTTCATTCTAGCTAATGGCACAAATCAAGCCTCTTTTAGATGAGTATGGTGTGATCCATGAAGCAATTAAGATTTTACCAGAAGGCTTGAAACTTGATTTTCTTCAAGCTTTAGCTGAACTAGAAGATAATGAGTGTCACAGAACTAGAAGTTTTCCTAAAACCAGACTGCATAAGGTTACAGGTATTAAACAAGCAATATACAGAGCCGATATAGATAAAATATCGGGATGGCGCATCCATATTCAATATATTGAAGGAAAAATACATTTAAAGGACATCATAGAAGGTCAACAACATGATGATGTGATTAAAGTTATTAAATCAAAGAAGGATAGATATGATTGATAATTCGTAATTCGTAATTCGTAATTCGTAATTCGTCAAAATTACCGTGTGGTTGGATTTATATTTTACAAGTATGCAAAAAACGTTTCGGGAACTAATTTTAATTTACCAGATTTAAAGAGAGAAATATCTAACCATAGTGCTTTATGTTGATGATTTTTTGACTCTGAGAATGTTAAACTTTCCAAGTTATAAAATTTGGTATCAACAAAATCACATTCATAAAGTTGAATTATTTCGTGTCCTGGCTGACCGTTAAATGTAAAGACACTTTCTATGCAACCTAGATAGTGAATATTTGTTAAGTCGGCTTGGATTTCTTCTTGAAATTCTCTTTCTAAAGCAGCTTGGCTTGTTTCGCCAAAGTCAACCCCACCACCTAACGCCCGATAGTAAGTTTCATTTTTTAGGGAATCGTAGCCTTGAGAAACAAAAATGCGTCCGCCATCCCGGATCAATCCTAAAGCTAATACCCGAATTTTTCCTAGTTTGCTCATCTAAAAATCTCCGGGAATGTGGAAAATGTATGTTTTAAAACTTAGGCATACAGTTAATTATCATCGTATATAGCATGATTGGGGTTGTCACTATCCTCTACCGGCCAATCTTCATTTTCGCCACCGATATATAATTCCTCAATGGTGACATATTCCTGACTTAACTGTTTGAGAGCATTGATTAAAATATCAAGAGCGATCGCATCAGCAGTTCCCATATCAAACCAACAACGCGCCAACTGTCCTTCATACTCAAACTCGCCCATGTTGTGCATGAGTGCCAGCAAGCTTTTATCATACCCTTCTGGGTCATAATTCATGTAGCTGATTTCCAGTCCTGTTTCTTGGACTTGGAGATTTTCGGCATTAAATGCGCCTAGTTTACCTAAATAGAACCAGGAATTAAAAACTTCTTCTATGTATTGCTTTTCACGTCCAGAAGGAATTGTCGTGAATTTTAGCCAAATCCACACATCAAAAGGGTTAACTTCACGGAACTGAATTTGCATTGCGCTTGAATATCTAAATTACTACCTATGAAAATAAGCATATCAGTAGGGAGTGGGGAGACGCGATGAATCTCATACAAGACAGACGCGATTCATCGCGACTTTACATACAGGCTATTTAACCATTTAAATTATTTAGGTGGTTAACGGTATTATTGCGTTCACGTTCAATTTGTCTGACCAAATCGGCTGGAAGTTGGGATCTTTTCGTCAAGGCTTTGTCGAAATTAACCACCGCCTCTTGGATTATTGACTGACTTTTAGCTTTTTGTCCCTGTTCTCTGAGGATTTGAGCTTTCAGATAATACAACTCTGGGTGATCAGATGTGGTTTTTAAAGCACTGTTGACATATTCCAAAGCCTGAGAATACTGTTTTAAATCGCGATAGGCCAGGGCAATACCCCGATCCGCCAAGTATTTAGGGGCTGCATTGGTCTTTAACCTCGCGATCGCATCATCAGGATTCGCAAAGGGTAAATTGACAGATAGCATCAAATCCATGTAGCCTTTGAGCAAATTTAGTTCTGGATCTTGAGGAGCGATCGCTTCAGCTCTGTCTAAATGTTGATAAACTTGACGCAGCCGAGTTAAGGCTTGGGGCGCACCTCTAAGTGTACCATCACGGGTAATGATTGTTGCACCTTCAAAAAAATGTCCAACAGCAATGTATATATTGCCACGTAATTGGTCTGTAGCAATCAGCTTTTGTCCGGCTGCTAAAGTTTTCTTGCTGTAAGTATCGAGTGTAGCAAAATCTTTATTTGCGTATGCTAAAGATGCCTTCAGTGCATAAGCTAAAGGTTCATTTGGTTCACTGGATATTGCTTTTTGTAGGTAACTTTCTGCTGCTAAATAATCACCCTGTTGAAACACTGCTTTAAAAGCTGCTTCTGTATTATCGCCAATATTACGAGGTTCGTTAGTTCGGAATGGATCGCCAGCTAGAGAAGGATTAACCCATAAATTAAGTGCGATTGCAGCTGCAAAAGTTCTCTGAGCCAGCTTAGAGAGTTTCGCACACCCTAGTGATTGAGGAGTATAAAACCGTTTAGTCATTGTTCCCTTTAGAAAAATTGCGGTTAAAATTGTTGTATCGGTTGCTTAGAATGCCAAAGAAAGTTAACTATAATTTGTGTCAGTTTCAGCCCAAATATTCTACACAGGTTGACTGCTGTTATGTTGCCATGTTCCCATTTTGGTAGCTTTTGTTAAAGGTGAAGTTTGCCACAATGTAGAAAATTACAAAGTCGATTTTTGCAGTTATCATCAAATTTTGACCAAAAAAACTTGTAATTTCACAAATGTTATTTTCTGGTTACTCTTAGGAGTGATCCGCCAACTTTTTAGTCGTCCTAACAAATGCTCTATCTCAGAAATATAACTTATCATCCCACAGCTAGCCCAGAAGCGATTCTCAAATCAATTAAT
>REBL01000096.1 GCA_007692755.1 Nodularia sp. (in: cyanobacteria)
TTCATCCTTACCCCACTCAAGCAGAAGCGATTAAAAAAGCCGCAGATGCTTATCGTCGTACTTTGTTAACACCAAGATCAAAAAGAATTTTAGAATTGCTTACGAAGTTGTCTTAAAAACTTTGAAATCGAAAGTTGATTTTTTCCAGGTTCTTGGGCGTTTTTTTACATTCGTAGCGCCACTCGGTAGACTATTTCTCCATATTGTTCATAAAAGATAAGTACCGAAAATATATGTTAACTCAAGATTGGTTGGTTACAGATGATGGTAAGTGTGAAACTTGGGAAAAATCGGCAGCAAATTTAGAATTATTCACAGGTCAGTATCGACTTTATCGGTTCTTAACGGATCTTGAAAATATTCTCCATAACTTAAAAAGCGATCGCCTGCGACTTCAAGCAATTTGTCCCCTAGTGCGGCGATTATTAACCAGTTCAGAATGGTTACAAGGTGAATACCTCGAACCAAATCCGGAAACAGGCTGGTCGGTGCTGACTCTCTATGATGAACCGGATTTTCCTTTGACGGTGCAAACAGTCGCCTGGCTACCGGGAAAAGTTTCACCGATTCACAACCATGCTACTTGGGGAGTTGTCGCACTAATTAGTGGAGAAGAAAAAAATACTATTTGGAGGCGGACTAATAATAACGGTAGCATTGAAAAATCCGGAAATATTATTTTAAATCCAGGCGAAATTATGGGCTTAATGCCTGATGCTATTCACCATGTTGAAGCCTTGGGTGATGAACCGACAATTAGCTTTAATTTGTATGGTGAAACCAACTATCAACAGCGTTTTGAATTTGATCCAATTACCGGGACTGCGAAAAATTTTTGATGTCGATGTTAGACAGTTCAGCGTTTTTTTGCGCCATTGCTTCTCCAACATCCCTAACTTCTACTACTTTGGGAAAATAATCAAAAATTGTGGTATATTCTAAATGATTTGAAAATATTTTCATATCAATAGCAATTCAAACCATACTCATGGTGAATGATGAAGCCTAAAAATTTATCGTCTCCATCCTTTTGCGCCGAGAAACTCAAGGTTTTAGCAGATAAAACTCGTCTATCTGTGATCAAAATTCTCATGGAAAGTCCCAAACACGTCGGGGAAATAAATGCTATCTTGCAGCTAGAACAAAGTTTGTTATCTCACCATTTAAAAATTTTGCGGTCAGCAGGTTTTGTGGAGGCGAAACGAGATGGTAAGGCGGTACTTTACCATTTTGTGCCAACGGTTCGACAAGTCGATACTAGTAAAGTAATTGATTTAGGCTGTTGTCTCCTTTCCTTTGAATAGAAACTCAAATTTTTCTTGATGAAACAACTCAAAACCCTAGCATTTATTGCTGTAAATTTCATAATTTGCTTAGGGCTAAAATCTTGTACGCAACCATCCCAAATAGCGACCGAATCAACAAATCAATTACAAGGAAAGTTGATTTTAACAGGTTCTAGTACAGTTGCACCATTAGCCGCAGAAATGGGTAAGCGATTTGAGTCAAAGCATCCTGATGTGCGCGTGGATGTACAAACAGGAGGTTCATCTCGCGGTATCGCTGATGTGAGGACAGGAGTCGCTGATGTGGGTATGGTATCTCGTTCTCTGAAAGCGGAAGAAGATTTACAAAGTTTTGCGATCGCCCGTGATGGAATTGGCATTATTCTACATAAAGACAATCCTGTAAAATCTCTATCTAATCAACAAGTTTTAGCTATTTACAATGGTAAAATTGACAATTGGCAACAAATTAACGGTAACAATACCCCGATTACAGTTGTCAATAAAGCTGAAGGACGTTCTACTCTGGAATTATTTCTCAATTATCTTCAAATCCAGAATAGCGATATCAAAGCATCTGTAGTCATTGGCGACAATCAGCAAGGTATTAAGACAGTAGCAGGGAACCCCAACGCTATTAGTTATGTATCAATTGGTACGGCTGAATTTAGCCTCAATAGTGGTATTCCTATCAAATTATTACCACTGAATGAAATCGCTGCGACTACTGAGAATGTCCAAAATCAGACATTTCCCCTTTCCCGTCCCCTAAATTTGGTTACTAAAACTCAGCCAGAAGGTTTAAAACAAGCATTTATCGAGTTTGCCCAGTCGCCTCAAGTCCATGATATTGTTCAAAAACAAGAATTTGTCCCCATTTCAAAGTGATATCGTTCTCCTGTGGATATTACGGTTATTTGCTGCCATCACAGGTATTATTGTGATTTTAATTACGGCATTTCTATTACTAGAAGCATTGCCCGTACTGCAACAAGTCGGATGGTTACGTTTTTTCACAGATCCATCTTGGCATCCAGTGGAAGAATTTTATAATTTGTTGCCGATGCTGTGGGGAAGTCTGTTGGTAACACTGGGTGCGGTAATTTTGGCTGCACCTATAGGCATAAGTTCGGCAATATTTTGTCAGTATTATGCGCCCCCTGTGATAGCTGGATTTTATCGGCAGTTAATTAATTTACTGGCAGGAATTCCCTCTGTAGTTTACGGTTTCTGGGGTTTAGTTGTGCTTGTCCCCCTGATTGGCAAATTGCAACCACCCGGAACCAGTTTGTTAGCAGGAATCGCTATTTTGACATTCATGATTCTACCAACAATTGCACTCACCGCAGAAGCCAGTTTTGCCAAAGTTCCACAGGAATATCTACAAGGTGCAGCAGCTTTGGGAATCTCTCACTGGGGAACCATCCGAGGCGTTGTTTTACCTGCGGCTAAATCCGGTTTATTGACTGGTTTGATTTTGGGAACAGGACGCGCCATAGGGGAAACGATGGCAGTATTAATGGTTTGTGGGAATGTCGTCCAGACTCCCACTAGCTTATTTGACCCTGTTCGCACCCTCACTGCTAATATCGCTTTAGAGATGGCTTACGCCACTGGGAACCACCGTTCAGCTTTGTTTGTGAGTGGCTTGTTATTAATGATGGCGATCGCCTTCTTAGTAGTCATAGCCGAAGGTGTCAGCCGAAGGAATATTTATCCATGAAACTGCCATTACCTACCCTGATTATGTGGGCAATCGCTCTCTTTGTCACTGCCATTTTTTGTTGGATTGTTGGCGATATCA
>REBL01000234.1 GCA_007692755.1 Nodularia sp. (in: cyanobacteria)
TGGAGATTGGGGATTGAGATGGAGAATTTTCTTCCCCCCTGCTCCCTGCTCCCTGCTCCCCTGCTTCTTCTTTGACCAATAGTTCCTTAATGGTACAAGCCCCTGGATTTATCTGTCGGGTCAATCCCAAATCCCAAATCTAAAATCCAAAATTGTATGATACCTGTATTTTCAAGGATTTTTGGCACTGCGATTGATGCTGAGGCGAATAGTGCTAATATAGTCAAAATATAAGATAAGTAGACAACGTAAAAAGTATTTCCGAGTTGAAATACTGCGTTAGCCAATTTAGCGATTTCGTAGTCTACCAACTAAATAAACACACAAAACCGGTTTGTTATAGTACGGCAGGACAGTCCGGATTTTACGCTTGGGGAGAAAATGCCTCGACTTTGATATGTCATGTCAAAGCAAGCAGCTTCGTAGAACCAGGAATTTCCTGATTTATCATCAGGAGAGTGTCAAAATTGAATGTCTGGGTAAAGTTAACAGGATTAGATTAAGGAAACTCATGTCCCGATATAGAGGGCCACGCCTCAGAATTGTACGTCGCTTAGGCGAATTGCCAGGATTAAGTCGTAAAACTGCTAGACGAGCTTATCCACCAGGCCAACATGGTCAGAACCGCAAAAAACGCTCTGAGTATGCTGTTCGTCTAGAAGAAAAGCAAAAGATTCGGATGAACTACGGTTTGACTGAAAAGCAGCTGCTACGCTATGTGCGTAAAGCTAGACGCGTAACTGGTTCTACCGGACAAGTGCTGCTACAAATGCTAGAAATGCGCTTGGATAATACCGTTTTTCGCTTGGGTATGGCTCCCACGATTCCAGCTGCACGCCAGTTGGTTAATCACGGTCATGTAACAGTTAACGGTAAGCGCGTCGATATTGCTAGTTACCAGTGCCGTCCCGGTGAAGTAGTTGCAATCAGAGACCGCGAAGCTTCACGGAAGTTGGTAGAAGCGAATTTGCAATATCCCGGTTTAGCCAATCTCCCCAGTCATCTGGAATTTGATAAAGCTAAGTTGACTGGTAAAGTTAACAGCGTCATTGAGCGAGAATGGGTGGCGTTACAAGTTAATGAACTGCTGGTTGTGGAATACTACTCACGTCAAGCTTAGTTATTAGTCTTTGGTCATTGGAGTGTGGATTTAATAAAATACAGAACCTCACCCCCAGCCCCTCTCCTTGGTAAGGAGAGGGGAGACTTGGATGAAAATGACTACTAACCACCGATTTGCGACATGGTACGGCTGTAAAGACCGGCAGTACCAGAGTCGCGCCCTTTAAAGTTAATTTCTGGTTTGATTCCTAATAACTGTCTAACTTGCTCTTGTAGTTGGTCAGTGCTAGTACCAGCACGTAACGCCGTTTTTAAATCAATTTGTCCAGTTTCATTTAATAAACAGGGGCGCAGCCAACCATCGGCAGAGAAGCGCATTCGGTTACAGCGATCGCAAAAACATTCTGACATTTGACTAATAAATCCCAGGGTTCCCTTCGCGCCTGGAATTTGAAATACATCAGCAGGCCCAGCACCACAAACTTGGGATGTTGTCAAGCCCCAGCGATCGCGGATACGTTGGCGTAAGTTTTCCGAAGAGACCCAACCGCGATCGCCAAATAAATCGCCATTCCCAATGGGCATAAACTCAATAAACCTGACGTGCCATTGCTTATCAATGCTTAAAGCCGCTAAATCCAAAATTTCATGGTCATTGACACCAGGAATCACCACTACATTCAGCTTCAAAGGGTCAAATCCCACCCCATAGGCAGCTTGAATCCCGCGCCAAACTTGTTGCCAACGAGAACGACCACGATTACCGATAATTTGGTCAAAGGTGTCTGAGTCCAGGGAATCGAGGCTAATATTTATCCGCCGCAGACCAGCATCATAGAGATTTTGGGCTTGGGAGGCTAATAAAAACCCGTTGGTAGTCATAGAAAGGTCTTGAGTTTGGGGTAATGAAGCGATCGCCTTGACCAACTCTGCTACACGGGGGCGTAGTAATGGTTCCCCACCCGTCAACCGAAACCGGGTAAAACCCACAGGAATAAATACCTCTTGAATCAGCGTCAGCAATTCCTCATTAGTTAATAATTGTTGCTTGAGCAGATAATCTAGTTCTGCCCCCTCTGGCATACAGTACTGACAACGAAAGTTGCAGCGATCAACAAGGCTAATTCGGAGATAGTCTACCTGGTTCATGGTTTGGTGTTTATTCTCTATCCTACAATCCTACATATTTCACCCCTGCACCCTGCCCCCTGCCCCCCTGCCTCTTCACCCCTGCCTCTTCACTGACGGTTAATATCTTGCAAGTCAAGAGCATAATTCAGTCGCAGCACATTGACTCCCGGCTCACCAAAAATCCACAGAAATCTGCCGTCAGTATATCTATTAATTAAAGGTAATATTTCATCCTCTGGGATATCACGAGCGCGAGCCACTCGCCTCAACTGCTGCCTTGCGGTTCTCACAGAAATATGTGGATCTAAGCCAGAACCTGAAGTATAAATTAAATCCGCAGAGGGTTGAATATTATCCTCTCGAAATTGATTGGCCTGTTCCACAATTCGATCTAACAGTGCTGGATTACTAGGAGCAAGATTACTAGCACCTGATATGCCAGTTGGACTTGCCTGTTGTCCTTGACTATATCTCACACTACTGGGACGACCGTAAAAATAACCATCGGATACGAATGTCTGACCAATTAAAGTAGAACCAATTGCCTGTGATTCTACATTTTCCATCACACTGCCATTAGCTTGAAATGGAAATAAGGCTTGACCCATGATCAAGATTGCCAAAGGATAGATAATTGCCGTTAGTAACCAAAGCACCAGAGTCATGCGAATAGCTTGGATAATTTCTCGAATAAAAGTCATATAATTTTGGATTTTAGATTTGGGATTTTGGATTTATTCCACAGATAAATCTAGTACAAGTCGGCGTAAATAAACAGACTATTCAAAATCCATTAAAAGCCCATTGTATAAGCTTTTTGACTTTTGACTTTTGACTTTTGACTTTTGACTTCCGCCCTGCGGTACTAGGGGCTTGAGAATTTTAGCCCAATCCTGTAGCGGCAATTAGCATATCTATGAACTTAATCGCAATAAACGGTGCAATTACCCCCCCTAAACCATAAATCAAAAAATGGCGTTGTAGCAGTTGATTAGCTGTCAGGTATTTTAACTGCACACCTCTCAAAGCTAAGGGAATTAAAGCCGGAATAATCAAAGCATTATAAATTAGTGTCGATAATACAGCAGAATTAGCGCTGGACAAATTCATAATATTCAAACTTTGCAGATTAGCCGCGGTAAATATGAATGGGATAATGGCAAATAATTTAGCAATATTATTAGCAAGAGAAAATGTAGTCAAAACCCCACGGGTAATCAGTAATTCTTTGGCAATATTGACGATATCAATCAGCTTTGTGGGATCAGAGTCCAAATCTATAATGTCGGCGGCTTCTTTAGCAGCTTGAGTACCCGTATTCATAGCAACGCCGACATTTGCCTTTGCTAGGGCAGGAGCATCGTTAGTGCCGTCTCCTGTCATTGCTACTACTTTACCTGCGACTTGTTCTCTGTGAATAACCCTGACTTTCTCCTCTGGTGTAGCTTCAGCAATAAAGTCATTCACTCCGGCTTCGTGGGCAATGACAGATGCCGTAATCAGGTTGTCACCAGTGAGCATTATAGTACTAATCCCCATCCGGCGTAACTGTTCAAAACGCTCCCTGATTCCAGGTTTAATGATGTCTTTTAAATAAATCACACCATAAATTTCATGATCTAGACAAACTGCTAGGGGTGTACCTCCTTGTTGGGAAATCCTTTCGTAGACAGCATTCAGTTCTGGAGGTGCTTGTCCATTCCGGAGACGGATAAATTCTCTAATTGCTCCTACTGCTCCCTTACGGGCTTCACGCCCCCCTGACAAGTTTGTGCCACTCATCCGAGTTGCGTCAGAAAATTCCACTCCTACTGCTTGGTTGGTGTCAAAATCAAATTTTGCGCCAAAGCTTTGTGCTAGTCGGATAATTGATTTGCCTTCAGGTGTATCATCAAATACACTGGCTGCCAAGGCAATATGAGCCATTTCCTCGAACGAGTGGCCATTGAGCGGGGTAAACTCTTCTGCCAAGCGATTACCAAGGGTGATTGTGCCTGTTTTATCGAGAATGAGGGTGTTGACATCACCACAGGCTTCCACGGCTCTTCCAGAGGTGGCAATGATGTTAAATTGGGCAACCCGATCCATGCCAGCAATACCAATGGCACTTAATAA
This sequence comes from Nodularia sp. (in: cyanobacteria), assembly GCA_007692755.1. Taxonomy (GTDB): domain Bacteria; phylum Cyanobacteriota; class Cyanobacteriia; order Cyanobacteriales; family Nostocaceae; genus Nodularia. The sequence goes on from REBL01000234.1 coordinate 4,309, forward strand.
TCCGCCGATGGTAGTGGGAATCAGCGCTACTAACAGGGCGATCAAAATTGGTATGCTGACTGGACTTTCCACGTAGTAAGCCAATGCGGGCAAGGTGGCCACTGCTAAGAGACAGACTAAGCTCAAAACGGCTAGTAAGATGGTTAAGGTAATTTCATTTGGTGTTTTGCTGCGTTTCTTTCCTTCTAATAAAGTAATCATCTGGTCAATAAACCCTTTGTCTGGGTCAGATGTGATGCGGACAATCAGTTCATCAGAGATAATCCGCGTACCACCAATCACTGAACTGGCAACATCTGAACCTGATTCTTTCAGGATTGGCACTGATTCCCCAATGATCACTGATTCATCCACCGAGGCCACACCCATGATGACTTTGCCATCAGCAGGAATCATATCACCCGCTACCAAATAGATGGTGTCACTTTGTCTGAGGCTAGTAGAAGGAACTTCAAAAATTGTGCCGTCAGCAGCCAGTTTTTTGGCGATTGTCTCTGACTTCGCGGATCGCAAGGCATCAGCTTGGGCTTTACCCCGACCTTCAGCCAATGCTTCGGCAAAATTAGCCAACCAAACAGTTAAAAACAAAATTCCTGTTAATAAGCCGTTAAAAAGTTGAGGGTTATTCTCTTGGGCTGTCTCCAATAAGTTGGGAGCAATGGTGAATACTAGGGTGACAAGTGTTCCCAGCCAAACCAAAAACATGACGGGATTTTTAATGGCATCCCTGGGATTCAGCTTGACAAAAGCATCCCTGATGGCTCTGAGATATAGTTGTTTGGCATTTATCTGGGCTTTTTTGAGGACTTGGCGGCGATCGCCAGAACGAAAGCGTGGTGATTTAACTTTAGAAGTAGGTGCAACGTTCATTTTATATAGGGATTGGGGAATGGGGAGTCGGGAATGGGGAGTTGGGAGTTGGGAGTTGGGAGTTGGATTGACGAAGTTTCTTCCCCCTGCCCCCTGTCTCTTCACCCCCTAGACCTCATCTTTTAACTACCAGCAGCTAGTTTAAAACCTTCGGCAATGGGGCCTAAAGCCAATATGGGAAAGAAAGCCAACATTCCCAAAATCACCACTAATCCAGCTGTGGCAGTGGTAAATAACAGCGAATCTGTTTTGAGAGTACTAGAAGTTTCTCGTATTGTTGGTTTACGAGACATACCGTCAGCTAATAACAAAATGGCAATAATCGGAATATAACGCCCTGCAAACATACTGAAACAGGTAGTTAAATTCCACCATAGGGTGTTGTTGTCCAATCCCTGTAAACCAGAGCCATTATTTGCACTGGCGGAAGCATATTCATAAACTACTTGGGAAATACCGTGAAATCCAGGGTTAGTAATTCCAGAAAGGGAAACAGGATAAGCCAATGTAATGGCACTGGGAATTAAAACCACAATGGGATGAATCAGCAGCACCACACTGGCAAGGATGATTTCTCGCCGTTCAATTTTTCGTCCTAAAAATTCTGGGGTGCGTCCCACCATTAACCCCGTCAAGAACACAGTCAGAATTAGGTAAACAAATAGGTAAGCTGTCCCAGTTCCCTGACCTCCCCAGATAATGCGAAAGAATAAGTTGAATAAGCTCGAAAATAATCCTTCTGGCATCAAGGAATCATGCATTCCGTTGACCGCACCGCACATGGTGGCAGTGGAAATAACTGCCCAAAGTGCTGTTTCTATCGAACCCAATCGAATTTCTTTGCCCTCTAAATTAGGCAGTTCTAACCCCAATGTGCCATTCACGAGGGGATTACCTTGTTGTTCTCCGCCGACTGCTACCCAAATTAGAATGACAAACACTACAAATACCGTCCAGAATATCATCCATGCCTGTTTGATATTTTGAGCAAATATGCCGTAGGTATAAATTAAGGATGCTGGAATGGCAATCATGGCGATGATTTCTATTAAATTAGCAGCGCCATTGGGATTTTCAAAAGGGTGGGCTGAGTTAACGCCAAAAAAACCACCGCCGTTATCACCCAACATTTTAATCATCTCAAAGGATGCTACTGGCCCTCTGGCAATATATTGAGTTCTTCCCTCCAAGGTTTGCACAACCAGGGTTTCATCTAATGTTTGCGGTACACCGAAGAAAACTAAGGCGATCGCTCCAATGACTGAGATAGGTAGTAATATCCTCGTGATGGCACGAGTCAGGTCAACGTAAAAGTTTCCCAGCTTTTTGCCTGTCAAGCCACGAATAAAGGCAATTCCTACCGCTAAACCTGTGGCGGCTGAGGTGAACATCAAAAAACCTAAAGCTGCTACCTGGCTAAAATAACTTAAGGTGGTTTCGCCAGTGTAGTGTTGCTGTCCCGTATTTGTGACAAATGAGACAACTGTGTGCAGCAATATATCCCAGGTAGGCGTATCAAAGCCATTGGGATTCCAGGGTAGTAATCTCTGATAAAAGATGAGTCCGTATACTACTATACCCATAATCAGGTTACTGTACAGTACTGCTCGAATATACTGCCCCCCCGTTTGGAACTTGCCGCCGTAGGCATCATCTTTACTCTTAACACCTGCTAAAACGAAGAAGCTACGCTCTATAGGGTTGATTAAAGGATCGAGCAGTGTTCTTTCTCCCAAAAAAACACTTGCCATGTATCGTCCCAAAACTGGAACGATTGCGATAACAATACACAGTGTTAAGCCGATTTGCAAAAAACCTTGTCCCATCTATTTCATACTCAATTCAAGTTCAATGATAGAAAGCGAATTATTTACATATATCAAATGAATTACTCTGCAATTAAATCACAAGCAGTTCGGTAATGTCTCTTATATATAACCTCTAATCGATTTGGTTTTTTTTAGTTATTACTATTTTTCAGATTCTTTTTCCATTTTCCGACAAAAATACTGAAATTTACGCTTATTTATCTTGTTAATATGACTTGGTTATACAATAATTCCCTGAACTTGGCTAATTTCAAATACGTCCGGAAGGAAGATATATTTATTACACAACACGTAAGTTAGTGTAAATAGATACTAACTTTTATCCAGAGCCGTAAACTCAACTGAAAGTTAGCAAGAAATTATATTGCATATTGATTTCGAGATGCAAGGAACTCTCAAGAATACGTCCTTGTCTCCAAGCAGGTGAGACAAATTCCATGTATATGAGCAAATATTACCCATAGAGTCCACCGCACCTGGAATTGCTAAAGCCGAGCCGATAGAGGCTTCAACACTGAACGCAGCGGAAGTATTAATGGTGGACAACACACCCTACGACAGGAATCAAGCTACCTATGCAGTCTCATTGTCTGCATCTTCAGATAAAAATGTATTGGTATGGAAATTATTAATTTATGTGGATTAATTACTAAGGAAATATGAGGAAAATTAGCAATAATAACCTGTTGATTATATAAAGTTTATCAAGGGGTGAACGGAAGTTAAATTAAAATATAATTTCGTCTTGCTTAACTTGTAGGCTGAATTTATGCCTAAGTAATTATTTCTAGGTCATACAGCTTACTTCAGGTTTTTACCCTTTTGAATAATAAGAGAGTTGCTATGTATCAACCATATTTATCTCCCGATGATTTACCATCCAATAAAACAATGCAATTGAGTGGGATTTGGCTAACCCAATTAGAAGAAGCTACTAAAAACAGCTTTTTCTTAGCGTGTAAGCCTAAAGTACGTATTTTGTTATCCAGTTGTCACTGGTATTTCAAAGTCAATAGCGGTATTCTGATTTTAATTTTGGTCTGTCATGATCTCAAAAGTTATCAGCATCTGATGACGACTATTCCTTATTTAGCTAATAAGTTAAAACGATTTGCTAACCAAGCTAAAATTAGTGTCAGTTCTCCAGTTAATCAGGGTATCCCTTGGATGGTTAATATCAATGAAGTATGGACTGGGGAAGATTCAATCTAGTCTTTAAATCCTAGTAGTCTGTCAACTCAAAAATGACGGGTAAATAAATCTTTCAATTTTTATTCTTTCTTTCCTTCTTTCTTTGCGCTCTTTGTGTCCTTTGTGGTTCGTTCCTTTATCCGTCAATTAATTTTTGACAGACTACTAGTTGTAAATCGTTCGTTCAACCTCGATTGTAGAGATGTAGCAGTGTTACATCTCTACAGCGCATTAAATTTTTACATGATGTTTAATGGGTCTACATCTATAGTTAAACTCACAGAATCAGGACAAAGCGATCGCACTGACTCCCAATCAGGTAATTTTGGTAAAGCATCGGGGTCAAACTTCAGCATGATTTGCCAACGATAACGGTTTGCTACCCGCACAACATTAGCTGGGGCTGGGCCGAGAATATCAAATCCCTCGCTAGAACTTAAAGCGGTGGCGATGATTTGCGCTGTGTTCTGGACTTGAATCGGATCTAAACTACTCAAGCGTAATAAAATTAACCGTCCATAGGGGGGATAATTCAGCGCTTGGCGTTCTTCTAATTCTGTTTGGGAAAAAGACTGATAATCATGTTGTTGTACTGCACCAATGACGGGATGTTCTGGGGTGTAAGTTTGCATAATCACCCGACCGGGATCATCGCCTCTCCCAGCCCGACCAGCTACTTGAGTTAGGGTTTGAAATGCGCGTTCGCTGGCGCGATAGTCCGATAAATGCAGCAAACCATCAGCAGAGACAACACCGACAAGTGTCACCTGGGGTAAATCTAAACCTTTGGTGATCATTTGTGTCCCGATTAATAAATGGGCTTCACCGTTAGCAAATCGAGTCAATAGTTGACGGTGTGCGCCTTTGTTGCGGGTGGTATCGCTATCGAAGCGGATATAACTCAACTGCGGAAATTGTTTTGCTAATTCTTGGGCGACGCGTTGAGTCCCGCTACCAAAGAATTTCAGGTAAGGGGAACCGCATTCGGGGCAGTGTGGAGGATGCGATCGCGTATAGTTACAGTAATGACAGCGTAGTAATTGCGGCGCGCCTTCTTCGGTCTGGTGATAGGATAGCGACACATCACAATGAGGACATTCCATCACGTACCCACAACTGCGACAAGAGACAAAGGTACTGTGTCCTCGCCGATGGATAAATAAAATTCCCTGTTGTTGCTTCTCTTGTAGTTGATGTAAAGCTGCTTGTAGCGGCCGACTAAATATAGAACGATTTCCCTGCTGTAACTCTAGCCGCATATCCACTAATTCCACCGGTGGTAATGGGCGAGAGTAGATGCGTTCGGGAAGGGAAAGGTAGTAGGAGTGGGGAGTGGGGAGTGGGGAGTGGGGAGTGGGGATGGAGGAGTTGGTGAGATTTACCCAACTTTCTAATGACGGGGTGGCGGAACCGAGAATTAAGGGACAATTTTCTAATTCGGCGCGCCATTGGGCGACGGTGCGGGCGTGGTAGGTGGGAATGGGAGAATCTTGTTTAAAGCTGCTGTCGTGTTCTTCGTCTAAGATGATTAAACCTAAATTGGGTAAGGGGGCGAAAATGGCGCTACGAGTCCCAATGACGATTTGGGGTTCTCCTGTGAGCATTTGTCGCCAAGTGTCGTAACGTTCTCCTTCGGAAAGGGCGCTGTGATAAACGCTGACTTTACCGCCGAAACGAGCGCGGAATCTGTCTGTTAGCTGGGGCGTAAGTCCAATTTCTGGAACTAGAACTAGGGCGGATTTTCCTTGATTGATTAAAGGCGCGATCGCTTGTAAATATACTTCTGTTTTGCCCGAACCTGTAATCCCATGCAACAAGACTTGAGCAAATCCCTTCAGGGTTTGGATGGTCGTTAAGGCATTTGCTTGATGAGGATTTAAAGTTTTGGGGACATCTGGGGCTAATGCTACACCCTGTTCTGTTCGCAGCACTTCTTTATCTTCGATGACAATATAGCCCTTTTGTGCCATCGTCTTCAGGGTAGAGGAACCAGCATTACACATTTGCAATAGTTCGGTTTGCCATAATTCTCCGCCACGTCGTCGCAATACTTCTAAAATTTCGCGTTGGCGAGTTGTTAAATCACCATCAACCGAACCAATCAAGGTAACGGCTTTTTGTCTCTTGGGGCGATTTAGTCGCGGTGGTTCTAAATAACTTTCTACTAACCCAAATTTCAACAACTCCCGCACACCTCGATAAGCTGTTTTGACTTTCTGTTGCAGGTAGACGAAGCTGTAATCTCCGGCTGGTTGAGCTTGCAAAAGGTTTAAAACTTGCTGGGCTGGGGGACTAAGGAAAGTTAAAGATGAGGAGATTTGTCTTTTTATTTTTTCGTCTGAGAGCAAGCGAATCCGACGTTGCGATCGCCCCAGTAACCCTGGTGGTAATGCTACCCGGATCACCTGAATTAAAGGCGTATAGTAATATGCAGCAACTCGATTTAATAATTCCCAATAGGTACTGGGGAAGAAGCCTTCGCTGACTATATCTTCTACTTCCTTGATTTTTTCTGGTGGTAGGTCGATATTGAGTTTTGTCAATAAGCGAATGGCGATCGCTCCCACTTTTTGAGTACCAAATGGTACGCTTAAAATATCACCGGGTTTTATTTTTAACTGTGTTGGCAATCGATAAGTAAATAATCCCGTAGCTCCTGGACAGTCTACCAGCACTTCAATCCATCGATTTACATTTTCAGCTTGGTAAGTTTCTCCAGGTTCAGCCACCAGCAAATTCAGTAAATTTATGCTACTTTTATACATAGGTTTGCAAATTCATAGACAAATGTTTCTATTATTTTCACTTAGTCCTTTAGAGTTCACTTAGCTTCATCAAAAATTTTTCTTTTTTGGTAACAAAATGTATTTGATAATACTTTTGTTTCAGAAAATACTTGATAAGTTTCCTTTTATGTAATTTACTAGACAATTTTGTCTTAACAATACGTGGCATAAATATTTAAAGTCCGCTATAAAAAAGTAAATTCTCTTTCCAATGATTTCAGAAATCCTCTGACTAACTACTAAATAAGACATATCGTTTTTCAGCCCCTTGATAGATATTCAACCCTTTGTGTATATGAGATGCTTTTATACAAATAAATTATTTCAGAAAGTTAAACTAGTCAACCCGTGTCCTTTATAAAGCTTGATGAAATAAGCATCGAATCCAAACCAAGACTATGATTTCTGTGATAATTTCTCACCGATCAAGCTTAAAAGCTTATGTAACTTATAAAAGATTTAAGCTAGGGGGGTATTTACTTGAGTTTTTTATATTTGTTAAGGTGGATAAAGGTTGAGGGTATTTGACAGATTTGGGTATTAAGAAAAAAATAAGGAATATCTCTGTTGGAACCTGAGAAGATAGTTTTTGGGTGCAAAAACCAGTATTTGTTAGAGGTTCTATCTAGCAGGAACCAAGGAAGGACAGCGAGGGGCTGATTTTCTCTAATGAATAAGCAATTAGCAAGAAGATGTATTTTTCTGACAAAGGGGTGCATTTGTTTGTTAGGGAAAACTACCAAAAGCTTCACGCAAGCTGCTGTCACTAAATTATGTACCAAACAAAGCAACAATCCCTAAAGGAAACTATGAACATTGCTGAATTGGGAACAATGGAAATACTGGAAACTACTGTCGAACATGAAGATCATTCACTCGAACTTCTAGAACCAGTGGTGGAGGAAGAACCGCCCATCATCGAAAACCTGGAATTAGAGGAACGTAATGGCGATCACATGGCGGCAGCTCGGCCTTCAGGATACAATAAGACCGAGCATGATGATGCTGTTGGCGCATTTTTTAAAGAAATGGCGCGTTATCCGTTGTTAAAACCCGACGAAGAGGTAGAGTTAGCGCGGCGAGTCAGGTTTCTAGAGGAAGTTAGGGAAGTACAAGCTGCTTTGGAATTAGAACTGGGACAGCCAACCACTAAGGTACAAGTAGCCGGACAGCTTGAGATGACAGAAAAGCAACTAGAAAGTCGCTTATATCAAGGTCGAGTCGCGAAACGCAAAATGATTCGCTCCAACTTGAGATTGGTGGTGTCAATTGCCAAGCGATACCTGAATCGGGGCGTACCTTTTCTAGATTTAATTCAGGAAGGCGCAATGGGTTTAAACCGCGCCACAGAAAAATTTGACCCAGATAAAGGTTATAAGTTTTCTACCTACGCCTACTGGTGGATCAGACAAGCAATTACGCGGGCGATCGCCAACGATGCGCGAACCATCCGTTTACCTATCCACATTGTTGAAAAACTCAACAAGCTGAAAAAAGCCCAACGGGAACTCAAGCAAAAACTTTGTCGCAATCCTTCCGAAGCCGAAATGGCGGAATCTTTGGAAATTAGCGTCCAACAACTGCGCCAATTGCAACAGCTAAGGCGACAAGCACTTTCTCTCAATCACCGTGTTGGTAAGGAAGAAGACACGGAATTGATGGATTTGCTAGAAGATGAGGATAACTTATCTCCCGAAGCAAAAATGAATGAAAACATGATGCGTCAGGAGATTTGGGATGTCTTGGGTGATGTGCTAACTCCACGGGAGAAAGACGTGATTTCTTTGCGCTACGGTTTGACCACCAGCGAACCCTGTACCTTAGAAGAAGTTGGCAATATGTTCAACTTGTCCCGTGAACGAGTGCGACAGATTCAAAGCAAAGCTATGAGAAAGTTACGCCGTCCTCATATCGCCAAGCGTTTAAAGGGATGGTTAATCTAATTCGTAATTTGTAATTCGTAATTCCTAATACTCGCCAAGGGCGAGAAGCAAGCTACGTAATTCGTAATTCGTAATTATGAAAGCCAGCATCTGGGAATTGATAACTAAGGGACTGACAAATCAAAAATATCCTCAACTTCCTGGTGGTGCGGGCATCTTGCCCGCTAATCATTAAGGACGGACAGGATGCCTATGCTAGATGGTGGGATAGTTGAGTTTTTTGTGTTCCCTAAGTCCTGAATTCTGTCTGTAGTTATTAATTATTAGTCAAAAATCTTACCAATTGACTATAAACTATGGACTGTGGATTATGGACAATTGACTAATGACTTCTCGTAGCGATTTGATTTTGCGTTTTGCTGAACCGGCTGATAGCAACGTACTGTTTGATTTAATTAAGGGGTTGGCTGAGTACGAAAAATTATCTCATGCCGTAACTGGGAATGCTTCGGATCTCAAGGAACATTTATTTGGCTCCCCAAAGTTTGTTGAGGCAATATTAGCAGAATATGCAGGGCAAGCTGTTGGTTTTGCCCTGTTTTTTTATAATTATTCTACTTTTCTAACTAAGCCAGGAATTTATTTGGAAGACTTGTTTGTTTTGCCAGAATATCGCCGTCAAGGAGTGGGTAAGGCTCTTTTGTCTAAATTAGCTCAAATAGCTGTAGAGCGAAATTGTGGGCGATTGGAGTGGAGTGTCTTGGATCGGAATGAATCGGCAAAGGCATTCTATCGCAGTATGGGTGCTGATATTTTAGACGATTGGCGAATTTGTCGCGTTACCGCAGATGCTATGCAAGAGTTAGCAAAGAAAGGCTGAATCGGGAAATTACAATATCTTTTATCCAAGTCAAGTTTGACAGCTTGTCTTTTGACGCAGGCAATTAATTCAACTGACAATCGTGAAAGATATTGTCCCGATTCAGCCGTTTTGCAGAGAGAACACGAGATGAAAAAAATTATTTCCTTGCTACTTTTAGGCATAACTATCTTCACCTTTGCCTTTAGTAGTCCAGCCTTAGCAGCAGATACAGTCAATGGAGCGAAAATATTTAGTGCTAATTGTGCTGCTTGTCATGCGGGTGGTAGAAATCTAGTTAAAGCGAATAAAAGTTTGAATAAGGGTGATTTAGAAAAGTATGGTTTGTACTCAGCAGAGGCAATTATTAGTCAGGTGACAAATGGTAAAAATGCTATGCCTGCTTTTAAAGGTCGTTTAAAATCGGAACAGATTGAAAATGTGGCTGCTTATGTATTGGAGCAAGCTGATAAAGGTTGGTAGTACCTACCGCAGGGCGGAAGTCAAAATTCAAAAGTCAAAATTCAAAAGTATGGATTTTAGAGGCTTTTCATTGATTTTAAATGCTTGGGCTATTTACGCCTTGCTTTAGTAGTTAATCCTTTGGGGGAGTGAAAGAAGAGAGATATGTCAATTACTCTGGTGAATGCCAAGTAGTATTAAAAGTCCAAGAAATTAATTTTGGCTTTTGCTATCAGTGAAAAAGTTAACAGTTAGCGGGGCTTTTGTCCCGTTAAGTTTACTACTGCCTAAATTGTCAAATAGGATGCTTATGACTTATTTCTGGCGATTATTTCTCAG
>REBL01000237.1 GCA_007692755.1 Nodularia sp. (in: cyanobacteria)
TTGCGGGGAGGGGTTGGGGGTGGGGTGACATGATTGTGGTAATCGTAACTAATTAAAAGGACATGATATCATCCAGGTTTTCGGTAAACAAAATTTGTCATTGCGACCGGAACGCAGAGTAGGGAAGCAATCCCAGAGTTTTAGGCGCTTACGGCGCTTACGTCGCTATCGTACCCTGCGGGAAGGCTAACGCCAACGTGATGACATAATTACGTTAATTTTGCGTAAGTCCTATAGCAGTCCTAAATCATTTCTGAACCTCTTTACTTCTTCACTTGGCGACCTACAGCCCTTGCGGGGATCGCTGGGCTAACATTTTTCATACAATTGTGTGCATCCTCATCCGGAATTGGCATAAGTCGTAAAAATGAACATTTGCGTAGCGTGCAAAATGTCAAGAAAAGAAAAAGCGGCTTTCAAAAATTAGTTAAGATTGCTATCTAAGCATCAGCACAGAGTTAATGCTGACTAACTGAGTATAGCAATCATCAAAACTGGGTTTCTAGCCAATCTTGCTCTAGAAACCCAGTTATTTTATGCCTATTATAGCAACCGCCAAGGCAGTTAAGATATGACAAAATTACCAACCAGAGTAACAGCAAGTATTTGACTTTTGACTTTTGCTATATCTCTGTGTTTAGTCGAATCTGTGGTTAACAAAAAATAATTAACATAAGTCATAAAATAAAACACCTTCTTCTAGTAATAGAAAATCAGACATTATTATACAAACAAAGACATTAGTTTACAAAATTAGGTTTCTTCACAGAAACAATAAATTTGTTTCATTTTAAATAAGCAATAATTAGACAATGTTATGCAGAAACAGCAAACACAACAACTTACATCAAGCAAAGTAAGTTTAACTGCATTTAAATACTGATTTGATAGTTAGTAAATACAAAATATTTTTGTATGAATTGAATTCGCCAACGCAATTTAATTGGGTTGCTTCTATGAAAAAAATCAGTAGTTCAGTAATTTAAAAAAATGAAAATCTATCTCCAACGCTTACAAAAAATATTGCCTTCTACTTTGCTGGAAAAAGTACAATATATCCACTCAAGCTTACTGTGTAAATGGATCTTGCTGCGTGGCAGTCAGCCTTTGGCATTTAACCAAAAATCAGCGATGGTGTTTTCTCCTCATCAAGATGATGAAACCTTTGGCTGTGGGGGGATGATTGCTCACAAGCGTGAACAAGGAATACCAGTTATAATTGTTTTTTTAACAGATGGTCAGGGATCACAAGGTTCAGGACTAAATGCTCAAAACCATATCGTCCAAATTCGCCAAAAAGAAGCAATAGAAGCATTAGCAATTTTAGGCGTAGAAGCATCAGAAATTCACTTTTTAGCCAAACCAGATGGGAGTTTGCAAGATTTAGCACATGAGGATAAACAACAGACAATCTCCCTGGTATCTGAACTTATTCGATGTTATCAACCAGAAGAAGTTTATGTACCTCACAGAAAAGATTGTCACAAAGATCATGAAGCTACATATGAATTAGTTAAGGCAGCTATGTCTGATGACAAACTACTCCGCATTTACGCTGAAAAAAATATGCAAGTTGAATTGCTACAATATCCCATCTGGTTATTCTGGAGAGCGCCGCTATTTATTTTACTTAAGTTGCAGGATATAGCAACAGCTTACTGTTTTTCGATCACATCAGTTCAAGATAAGAAAAATAGAGCGATCGCCTCATATAAGTCTCAACTTAAAAGTTTACCTCGTGGCTTTATTAAGCGTTTTTTAGGCTCTTATGAAATCTTTTTTAAGGTTGACTAACTGCTGAGGATAAAAATTATATGCGGATATTACATATTATCAATCATGTGCAGAAAATTGGTAATGGAATTGTGAATGTAGCGGTAGACCTAGCTTGTTTACAAAGTCAAGGTGATCATACTGTGGCTGTAGTTTCAGATGGCGGAGAATATGAGACATTATTAGCATCTCACGATGTTAGGCACTGGCAATTAAATCAGTCTAGAAAACCACTAAATATACTCAAAGCTGTTTGGCATTATTGGCGGATTGTGCGAGAATTTCAGCCAGATATTGTCCATGCACATATGATGACAGGGGTTGTCATCGCCGGGATTTGCAAAGGCGGCTGTAAGTACAGTTTAGTTTCAACAGTACATAATGAGTTTCAGCGGAGTGCAGTCCTGATGGGATTAGCAGACCAGGTAATTGCAGTTAGTCATGCTGTCGCTAGTTCAATGGTACGGCGTGGTATCCCAGATAAAAAGCTGCGGGTGATATCCAACGGTACATTAAACAGTCCCCGACATCCCCAGATTCAAGATTACCAACCACTACCCCTACAGCGTCCAGCAATTACCACTGTCGCCGGGATGTATTCCCGCAAAGGAATTATGGAGTTAATTGTCGCTTTTAGCAAAATTGCCGCAGAATTTCCCGACGCACATTTATACTTAGTCGGAGATGGACCTGATCGCTCAATATTTGAGACAATGGCGCAAAATACAGCTTATAGCGATCGCATTCATTTTGAAGGTTTCCAGCCAGAACCGCAACGCTATATGCTAGCTACGGATATTTTTGTCCTCGCTTCACACTGCGAATCCTTTGGTTTAGTGCTAACAGAGGCGCGGGAAGCAGGTTGTGCAATTATCGCCAGCGATGTCGATGGTATTCCTGAAACTTTAGATAATCGCCAAGCGGGGATTTTAGTTCCACCTCAAGATAGTCAAACCTTAGCCATCGCTTTGACACAACTCCTCAGAGACCCCATACAGCTACACAGGTGGAAATGTCGCGCCCAAGAAAATTTAGAACGTTTCAGCGCCAAGCGGGTAAATGAGGAAACGCTGGCTGTTTACTATGAATTAGCCACGAAGGATAATGTCTCAGAAGTAGTCGCCAATAACAAAGTGTTAACTGGTAAATAATTTCTAATTACTGCCATTGTACGGGGAAGCGATCGCCTGTTTCCTGAATAAACTTGTCTAATCGTTCTAAACTGAGAGTACCAGGGACTGGGTAACGGGCTGAAATTGTTCGCTTCAGGTCGGTGTAGTAACGGATGAGTGTGACAAAATTTCTGGGAAAATCCTCTTCTACCATGCCGATAAATTCACCGCGTCGGCGTGCATATTTAAAGACTTCGCGCCATTGGGGAATGGTAGGTAAACCCACTGATTCAACCCCGTGGGAAAACAAAAACATGAAAATTTCATCGTATGGATCAGCTTTGCCCAGATATTCTTTAATCCAATTGAGAGAAGGTTCCATGTTAAACTTCATCCAGAATGGGACTGAGCCTGTACGTAAAGACCACATGGGTTCTAGCAAAATAAACGACTCTACCAACAAGCGGTTCGCAATAATTCCCCGTTGTTTGTACCACCAACGATAAAATTCCGCGACGAAAGGACTCAGGTGTTCTGGTTGTTTAAAGATAACTCGCCGGACATGATAATCGCGATCGCGGGCAAATTTTTCCACATCTTCTCGCAAGCTAGCTTCAAAACCCCACTCAGCTTCGGGACTGTCTCCATCTGGTATTGGTGCATCCCAGTGTCGCCGATGTGAGTGATACTTTTCTAAGTAATGGGTGACACGCTCGCTGCCATTATGATATTCTTCTGGTTCTGCCCCACCTAATGCCCCAAACTGGAAAAGATGGCGATCGCCGATTCTCGTTGTCGGCCAAGTCCGTTCACACTCTACTAAAAAAATCGTCCCGCCTCTGGGTAAATTCTTGGCTAAAAAGCGCTTATAAGCCGAACTCAGACGCAAGTATTTGACTCGAAAATAGGTCATTCCCCGCAAAGTCAAGCGGTCTTGACTGGGGTCATACATATGATGTAATTGCAGATCCGGATTGGCATCAAGCAGCGGCTGGGCTTTCTCTCTCCCCCACTCCATCGCCTTTTTCGGCTCATCGGGATGCAATTCAGGATACAGTACAGGAATGAGAAAAGTTTGGGGTAGCCAAGGCATACCCAGCGCCGCACACAGATGTACCAGCGCCCCACTCGCCGAACCAATCGCTACCGCCTGATACTCATTTTGGGGATATTCACTCACCATCCACTCCGAGACTACCTCAGAACTGACATCTCCCAATCGTTCCGGCGGGATTGATTCGCCTGCACTACTAACTGTATAGATTAATTCTTTAGCTTGTTGAGGCAATTGATTGAGAACAGTGGCAATTGGCTCTATAGCGCTCGGCATTGTCCCCATTCCTGGAAAATCTTCACCGCGCAAGTAAGCGGCAGTAGCTCGGAGCATGGCTGTTCCAGAGTCAAATCCGGCAATATAGGGCGGAGCAACCCGAAATTGTGCCATGAAAGAAGCCAACATCCGATTATACATGGGCGTTTGCATTTAACTTCTCCTGATCTACGAAAGGCGATTTTGTCGCTGCAATAAAGGCGCGAGTGACGCGGGTTAATTCTAGGGGTCTACTGTAATTCAGGGTATGTCCACCACCGGGAATCACCACCAGTCGGGCATTTGGCAAAAGATGCACCACTTCCTCCGCCCACTGCTGCGGCACAACGGGGTCTTCTTTGCCACGCACAACTAATGTGGGTACGTGCATATATGGGAGTTTGTCTTCAATGCGATCTGATAGGGCTATTTGCACAGTCCGAAAGCTGCGCTGCCAACCAGCCTGCCAATAATCGTAAGCCTGAAGAGGAGCCTGGGATGGGTCTTCTAGGGGAGAATTGAGGAGTAAACGCCACATCTGCTGCGGTAAGGTGCGGGCGTGGCGGTCAATAGTTGGCCCTTGTAATATTGCTCTTTCGATGCGATCGCCATAACAAAGAGCAAATTCAGCTATAATCTCACAGCCAAAGGAGTTACCCAGCATTGTGGCGCGTTGAATGCCCACTGCATCCATCCATTGACATAAAGTCTCTGCCAATTCCGGTAATTCCAATGTGTGCTGTGGCTTGTCACTTTTACCATAACCAGGAAAATCCAGTGCATAGACTCGGTAATCAGGTGCTAGTAATTCCGCAGTGGGCATCATGTAACTACTGGAAACCACAAGTCCATGCACTAAAATTATTACAGGTGCATTTGGTGGTTCATCTGATACCCGCGCGTGTATCGATAAACCATTAACGATGGTATATTGACTCTGCAATCTCCCTTTATATAGGCTCATATTTTTTTGGGGAGGATATAAGGAACCACAGATGAATATAGATAAGACCGCTTCTCTGTTTTAACCCTGATCTTGCACCATTTAAAATCAGGGCGTTGCTGAACTAAAGTATGAAATGCCAAAATCACCTTTCTTTTTCTTCCTACCTTTGCGCCTAACGCACTTCGTGCTTCGCTTCGCTGATGCGCCTTTGCGTGAGAACCCCCGGCGGGTGATAACGACAGGTGCAAGATGTGAATTAAGAAAGGGGTAAACCAATTTTTTGGGCTGTCTCTCTAGCCATATCCCAGACATCTTGGGATGTGACCCCGCCAGTACCTATCCAATTACCACTGATGCCTGTATAATCGTGCATCGGCTCAAATACGTTACCATCGCTGAGAGGGGCTGGTTTGTGATCCTGAAAGTGATCCTGATCAACTTGCTTGGCCATCATTGGTTCAAATAGGTCTGGTGCCAAGGTTTTCTGTAAAAGCATCAAGTAAACAGCTTGACCAACGACAATTTCTCTCTCTGGTTTATCCACTAACCCCACAATAGCATCGGCTACCTGTTTGGCTGGATATACAGGGGACATTGCCTTGGTTTGGCGACCAGTGTAATTAGCTGCGTGTTGAAAAATGGGTGTATCGATGGAACCTGGTAATACTGTGCAGACATGAATGTCCTTAGCATTATCTAAATACAATTCCATCCGCAGAGAATCGGACAGACCCCGAATGGCATATTTGCTGATAGTGTAAGGACTGGTGTATGCCTGACCAGTTACGCCCACAACTGAAGAAACATTGATTAAGTTACCGCTACCTTGTTCACGGAAGTGCGGTAGGACAGCCCGCGCCCCATAAATATAACCAAATAAATTCGTCTCAATTACTTGACGGAAAAGATCCGGGGGTGCTTCTTCAAATCGGGCAAACAAACTGACGGCGGCATTATTCACCCAAACATCTATTCTACCAAAGTTAGCGATCGCACGATGCGCTAAATCTTTAACTGCTGACTCTCTACTGACATCAGTTCGCACGGCTATAGCAGTTGCACCGAGGCGTTGGCAGTCTTGGGCTACTTCTTCCAAAGCTTTTTCATTTCGTGCTGCTAGCAGCAGTGTGGCTCGTTTTTTGGCAAACTCTAACGCTGTGGCACGTCCAATACCGCTGGATGCACCGGTAATCACGATGACTGAATTATTGATAGGTCGTGGCATATTCCTTTCTCCTTAAACCCCTGATTTAGGGCAAAATTGCATTTAAATTGGTGACTTTATTCTATTTATCTAACCTCTTGTTTATCAGCTTTTACCTTTGATTTTTATAGCTAGTTATTTCTGCATTTGATATTAAAAGCACTCGTGCTTATCTTATAAAAAATATTTAATTTCTGATGACGACCTTAGGATAGATATTCAATAAAATGGCTCAGACACTCTCTGTTTACTTGCTAATTATTAAATTTAATAAATTAAATAATTTTTTGTTTGCTACAACACTTAAATAATTTACATAAATCTACCTCTTCATATCCGACTGGATCAATAATGATTCCTCCCAGTGATGGAATAAAAAGTATCTTTGACGAGTTAACTTCAAATTAGCATTAATTTGTTTAATCTTTAACTACACCTAATTCAACTCATAAATCAGGATACATGGGAAAATCTCAGTTTTGCCCATGTATCCTCAATAAAACCCTTCATGAAAGTTTCCTACTCCCTCACCTTTATCAGGATAGGTTTGGATTTTAGTCAGTAAACCAATATAGATTCGCTTACCGCGTTAGCGTCTTCCTTTGGGAGAAGTACACACAGGAGAAAAGGAAGTTCGGTGAGGTTCCTTAGAAGGATTTAGTATGAAAATTGGCGCTCATTACTTAGGTGAAGGTATTTGTGAATTTACAGTTTGGGGGCCGCATTTAGAAAGCGTCGCCTTAGAAATTGTTTCTCCCTATCAGCGTTTACTACCCATGCGCCAAGAAGGGGGATATTGGCAAGTTACCGCTAGAGATATTGAACCAGGAACGTGTTATTTATATCAATTAAATAACAATGAATCCCGACCTGACCCCGCATCAAATTTTCAACCTCTGGATGTACATAGTCCTTCTCAAGTGATAAATCATAGCTTTCCTTGGAATGACACACATTGGTCTGGTATTCCTTTAGAAACCATGATTATGTATGAGTTACACGTTGGTACTTTCACCCCAGAAGGAACTTTTGCCGCAATTATTCCCCGACTTTCAGATTTACGAGAGTTAGGAGTAAATGCTATTGAACTGATGCCGGTGGCACAATTTCCCGGAAGTCGTAATTGGGGTTATGATGGCGTTTATCCCTTTGCTGTGCAGAATTCTTATGGTGGACCGAATCAGTTAAAGCAATTAGTTGATGCTTGTCACCAACAAGGAATAGCTGTAATTTTAGATGTGGTTTATAACCACTTTGGCCCCGAAGGTAATTATATAAGTCGCTTTGCACCTTATTTTACAGAAACTTATCATACTCCTTGGGGAAGTGCCATTAATTTTGATGATGCTTATAGTGATGATGTGCGGCAATTTTTTATTCAAAATGCACTTTACTGGTTCAGAGAATTTCATATTGATGCTTTACGCTTAGATGCAATTCAAGCTATTTACGATTTGGGTGCAAAACACTTTTTAGCCGAACTTGCAGAAAATGTGGCTATACTTTCTCAGGAACAAGGACGCAAACTTTATTTAATTGCTGAAAGTGATTTAAATGACCCTAAAGTAATTCGCCCACCTGAGTTAGGTGGTTATGGAATTGATGCCCAATGGAGTGATGATTTTCATCATTCATTATATAGTTTATTGACAGGCGATCGCACTGGTTATTATGCAGATTTTGGTAAGTGTGAACATTTAGCCAAAGCTTACAAAGATAGCTTCGTTTACGACTGGAAATATTCCCATTATCGCCAACGTTATCACGGAAATGATGCAGGCGATCGCTCTCCCGCTCAATTTATCGTCGCCAGCCAAAATCATGACCAAATAGGTAACAGAGTTTTAGGCGAAAGATTATCGCAACTAGTAGATTTTGAATCTTTAAAATTAGCTGCTGGCGTAGTCTTACTTTCTCCCTACATTCCCCTGTTATTTATGGGAGAAGAATATGGTGAAGAATCACCCTTTATCTACTTTGTCAATCACTCAGACCCAGATTTAGTGAAAGCAGTTAGAGAAGGACGTAAACAAGAATTTTTCGCTTTTCATTCTCAGGGAGAACCACCAGACCCAGAATCACCAGACACTTTTAACAATTGTAAGTTGAATTGGGAAAAACGCCAATCAGGTAAACATCAAGTTTTATGGTCTTTTTATCAAAAACTGATTCAAATACGAAACCAGAACCCAGCCTTATTGAACCGAGAAAGAGAAAGTCTTCAAATAGGCTGTCATGAAGACAAAAAGCTAATTACATGGTTTAAATCTAGCCAAGAAAATCAAATATTTTGTGCAATGAACTTTAATACCTGTGATATTACATTTAGCCAAGAATTTACAGGTGATAACTGGATTAAAATTTTAGATTCTGCTGAAACCAAGTGGTTAGGTACAGGTTCACAGTTACCCGAAAAATCTAAATTATATCAAGCATTAACCTTACCTAAACAAAATTTTGCACTTTATGAAAAGCAATTTAGATAACGAACCACAGAGACACAGAGAACACAGAGAGAGAAATACAAAATAAAGTAACCATCTTAATATTATAAATCTTGTGGGGTGGGCATCTTGCCCGCCTCCTACTCGATAAAAAAGCACTTAGTTATTCCTATGCGAATACCAACAGCAACCTATCGCATTCAATTTAATTCCCAATTTAATTTTAACTCAGCCCAAAAAATCATCAACTATCTGAATGAATTAGGAATTTCTGATCTTTACGCATCACCAATATTTAAAGCCAAAACAGGTAGCACCCACGGCTATGATATCGTTGACCCCAATCAATTAAACCCAGAGTTAGGAACACAAGAAGATTTTACTGCTTTAGTTGAAGAATTAAAACAGCATAATATGGGGTGGTTACAAGATATTGTCCCCAATCATATGGCTTATGATAGCCAAAATCAATATCTGATGAATGTGCTAGAAAATGGTATTAATTCTATTTATGCTAACTACTTTGATATTGCTTGGAATTCTCCCATCAACAATGGATTTGGTGATAGTCAACAACCAATTTTAGCACCTTTATTGGGTAACTTTTACGGTGAATCTTTAGAAAATGGAGAAATTCAACTCAAATATGATCAAAATGGCTTAAGTGTGAATTATTACGATTTCAGGTTTCCCCTTAAATTAGAATCTTATGCGATATTTCTCAATCAGAATATAGGGAAATTATCTCAAATCTTAGGGAGAAATAATCCCATATTTGTGAGATTACTCGGCATCCTTTATATGGTAAAACATCTACCTGCTGAAGCTACCCCCAAGGAGAGACAAGACCAAATAGATTTTGTCAAAGGGTTGTTGTGGGAACTTTACACAGATAATACAGAAGTCCAAACATTTATTGACGAAAATCTCAAAGTTTTTAATGGTGAACAAAGTAACCCAGAAAGCTTTAATCTTTTAGATAATTTACTTTCTGAACAGTTCTTCCGCCTAGCTTTTTGGAAAGTCGGTGCAGAGGAGATTAATTACAGGAGATTTTTTACAGTCAATGAATTAATCTCTGTGAAAATAGAAGATTTTCCGGTGTTTGAAAAGACCCATACTTTAATTACGCAGTTGGTCAAAGAAAATCAGATTACTGGTTTACGAATTGACCATATTGATGGACTTTATGACCCAAGTCAATATTTACAGAGATTAAAAGCCAAAATAGATAATACATATATTACCGTTGAAAAAATCTTGGAATCAGGAGAAGATTTACCTAAGCACTGGTCAATTCAAGGTACTACAGGCTATGATTTTTTGAATTATCTGAATGGTAGCTTTTGTCAAACCGCCAGCCAAGAAGCTTTTACTCAAATCTACTGGAGTGTGACAGGTTTTAGAACAGCTTATGAACAACTAGCTATTGATAAAAAGCATTTAATTTTAGAAAGAAATTTAGCCGGAGATATTGATAATTTAAGTTATTTTTTAAAGACAATAGCGAGTAAACATCGTTACGGTAATGATTTTACCATTAATGGCTTAAAACGTGCGATCGCAGAAGTCCTGACTTTATTTCCTATTTATCGAACTTACACGAATCCAGAGGGTATATTACCAGCAGACCGTGAATATATCCAGGCGGTAATTCAACAAGCAAAATCAAATCTTCCCTTGCTATACCATGAATTAACTTTCATTGAAAAACTGCTGTTACTGGAATATGAAAATTATCTCACACCAGATGATCAAGAGCAATGGCTTTTCTTTGTCATGCGACTACAGCAGTATACTGGTCCCTTAATGGCTAAAGGAGTTGAAGATACAGCTTTATACGTTTATAATCGCTTTATTTCCTTAAACGAAGTTGGTGGAAATCCCGATAATTTTGGCGTGAGTATTCCTGATTTTCACGACTTCAATAAACAGCGCCAAACCCGTTGGTTACACTCAATGAATGCTACTTCCACCCATGACACTAAACGCGGTGAAGATATTCGCGCCAGATTAAATGTTTTGTCAGAAATTCCCGAAGAATGGAAAACACAAGTTTACGCATTTTGTGAAATTAATCATGGTCACAAAACCAGTATAAATAAAAGTTTACCTATGCCAGATAGGAACGATGAATATCAATTTTATCAGATGCTGATTGGTGCATTTCCATTTTTTGAACATGAGTATAATGACTTTTACCAACGCATTCAAGATTATGTCCTTAAAGCTGCGAGAGAAGCTAAAGTTTACACAGCATGGCTACGACCTAATCAAACCTATGAAAATGCGTTGAATAAGTTTGTTGCAAAAGTTTTAGAACCTTCAGACGAAAATCAGTTTTTGCAGAAATTTTTACCTTTTCAGAAACGAATAGCCTACTATGGTATTTTAAATTCCTTATCTCAGACTTTGCTAAAAATCACCTCTCCCGGAGTTCCCGACTTTTATCAAGGAACTGAACTTTGGGATTTGAGTATGGTTGACCCTGATAATCGCCGCCCAGTTGATTTTAAACTACGCCAGTCTGCTCTCAAAGCCATTAAAGAACAAGCCCAGACTGATATATTAAAGTTAATAGATGAATTATTAGCCACTAAGGAAGATGGTAGAATCAAACTGTTTCTCATTGCTCAAGCTTTAAAAACGAGAAGAGAAAATCTAAACGTTTTTCAACAAGGTGACTATTTACCTTTAGAGACTAGAGGAAAGTTTGCGGATCATATCATTGCTTTTGCGAGGGTTTATAATCATCAAATAATGATTACCATTGCACCCCGCTTTTTTACCAGCTTAATTCAACCCGGAGAATATCCTTTAAATCAGCAAGTCTGGGATAATACATATATTCAGTTACCCCCAAATGCGCCTTCCGTTTGGCAAGATACCATTACTTGGGAAATAGTCAACACAGATAAAACCATATTAATTAGCGATGTTCTGAAATACTTCCCCGTCGCCCTCCTTAAAAATCAATAAATCTGGGTAATTTTGGGTTTAAGAACTAATATCGAACCGCCAAGAAGCCTTCGCGTAGCGTCTCCCCTTGGGAGAAGAACGCCAAGGAAAAGAGGGATAATTAAAACTCTGCGTTCCTTTGCGTGACCTTAGCGTCCCTCTGCGTTTAAAAACTCTAAAATTTAAGGTGCTAACCTCGCCTTACCTTGACGCTGCTTCTCATACCATTGTGCGAATTCCCTTTGAATATGGATTGGATTATCGTTCGCGTAGCGCATACCGCCAAGAAGCCAAGAACGCCAAGGAAAAGAGGGATAATTAAAACTCTGCGTTCCTTTGCGTGACCTTAGCGTCCCTCTGCGTTTAAAAACTCTAAAATTTAAGGTGCTAACCTCGCCTTACCTTGACGCTGCTTCTCATACCATTGTGCGATCGCCGGAGTCCATTCTGCAAAATGAGGCCACATCAGTTCACACAACTGTTGAATTTCCAATTGAGCATCTTTCTTATTTCTCATATCACAAAAGTGCATGAAAGACCTTAAATTAAAACTGACGACAAAATGCTGACGATAGTCAAAAGGTACTTTACCTCTTGCGTGTTCCTCAGACATTCCCCCCTCAAAATCAGCTTTGTAACGCTTGGCTGCTTCGAGACACCATGCTAAATCTGCGGCTCGTTGTTCTGGTGAATAGAAATACTTTTTACCTTGTCTATCAGCATAATCACCAACTGGACGCAGGTAAAATACATCTTCTATGTCTTTTTTACCCTCTACTACATCAATAAACTGGTTCCCCGTGTAACGGAAAGAGTTATGAACTACTATTCCATTAGCAACAAAATTATGCCATGAACCTTCTACTTCTAAGTCGTAAGTCATTTGTTGTCCAAGGTATTCTACACTCTTAACCTTGACCGGATGTGACTGTAATTTTTTTCCTGTATTGACTATAGAATCATAAGATTTTCTGTAAAGCTCTTTACCTAATACTGCTATACCATTACACATCAAGTAGGATGGCTTAGTCATTTTGATGACAGCACCATCAATATTAGTGACTAAACCAACTGCGTCACCCATTTTTTGCCAGCCTTCTGAGGTAAATAGGCGATGGTTAACGGTGCAGTCTAAAGTTTTTCCATCCTCCAAAGTGACTCGATAGACAGGCTGAAGACCACTGCACATTACATCTTTAATATGCCCAACTTCAAACAAGCCAGTTTCTTCGTTCAGAACTCGCAAGCGCATTTTGCGAATACGTTGTTTACAATCGCGCCGGTATTGACCAGGTGCTTCTCCATTCCTACCCCGAATCGACCTTTGACGGATTGCTTTTTCTCCGTTAGTCCAGATGTCGTATATTTCGCCAATTGTTTTTTTCAGCTTCTGGCTAGTATCACCCTCACAGTTAACAAAAGTAACTTCAGTATCCGCCGACAAGCACTGAACATCAAATGATACCCCTACCCGATGTGTACGAGCCTGCTGCATCACACTATGGGGAAAATAACCACAGTTGAAAACTATTTGGGGATGTTCTAAACAGTTCCCACAAACAACAACTTTTCTGTCCTTTCGCACCAGCAACGCCCCAGTTGAAACCGTCACACAAAAAACATCACCTTGATATGATTCAATGCTTTCAACATAAGTACGAGAGCGATTATTTTGAGAGATTTCTACTCTAGGTTCTCTGCGTTTAGATATATGGATTCTGCCACAAGGTTTGTGGTTTTTGTGTTCTTCGCCTTGATTGGGATTATTGAGACTGTAAGAACCGGATTCGCCATTCAGATGTAGAATCGCTTGTAAAAAGTCTAAAACTTGGTCACTTGTAGAATCATAAGACCAAGTGCTACTTTTTTGAGTGCCATCAGTGATTCGCATCCCTTCTAACAAACAAGCAATCAAATCCGGCGTTAAGTTTAAGTAAGACCAAGGAATAAATTTTTCTTGATTCTGCGTAAAGGTTTGTTGCAACCAAGCCGCTACCTTGGAATCTGTGAGGCTGTATCGTTCATTTGGGTGTTCTTTAATCTCAAACCCCAACCCATAAAGATAGTCAATTTTGTGTTGCTTTCTGAGCCGAAATCTAGTATAGATACTGGCATTATTGATGCAGCCATCTCCAATAAAAAAACCAGCCAATTTCATTAAATTTTCAGGATTATAGCCAGGAGGTAAATCTGGAGGATAGCTGCAACGCTGATCGAATTTGAGACAGGTAGAATTGAGATATTTCCTGGGTTTACCTGCTACATCGGCTGCTGATGCAAAATAATAGTCTGTCCAACCCCCACTTTTTTGGCGATGTGCAACAACCATACGGTGGTCTAGGGTTACGGCCAAACTCAAATTTTGACCTTTTACCTGATAAATTTTGTCGTTGATTGTATGTTTTTGGTAAGCAATGGGAGACTCAAAATGTCCCTGACCAGTCTGAATATTTACAGCGACAACTTCTTCTTGGGGTAACAGGTTGGGAAATTTTACCCACCCTCTGCGGGTCAATACTTCAGTGTCAGGAGTATAGCAGCCATAGTGTCCGCGATCGCCTGCCAAAAGTCGCCTGACAATAATTTCGCCGCATTGTGACTCGGAAGGCCAAGAATCGCGCTCGTCATACACAAAGCCATCGCTATAGTCTTGGTGCATCGCAGCGTAAACAACTTGCTGCGGGTTTGGTGTTTTGGCAATAACCTCTACTCGGAATCGAT
>REBL01000012.1 GCA_007692755.1 Nodularia sp. (in: cyanobacteria)
CAGATCTCGCTCTGGACTTGCTGCACCTATCTTTTCATCAATCCTCATCCTTGGGAACCGGTAAGGATTGGTAGTACTGGACAGCATAAATTAAGACGAATCCTTTAACAGTAAATATCTGAGGCCAAACCCAAGCTCAAGCAAACTAGGAGATTGCAGATTTGGGGCAAGCTAATATATAAAGTTATGAATCGACAGTGGCCATGAAGGCTGCCAGACGATCAGACTTTACGCTCTAGCAGCAATGAACGATTCCTGAAAATACTGATGCTTCAGTGATCCGACCTCGAAATTGGAACTTGCAGCCTCAGCCTCGCGGATTTTCTTGCCTAGAAGCCAAGTAAGCCAAGGCTCACAAACCTCGTTTTCTCACTGGCCATCGCGCCGATCGATTGGTACAAACGCTCGCCTTAGCGGGAGTAGCCTAGCAGCCTACCAACTTCACAAAAACCTTACCCCTAAAAAACATGAGAAACTGAGGAATACTTCTAGCCAACAACCAGGCAGACATCAGCAAAAACTGCCAAGAGACAAAAATATCCAAGTTTTTTTCAGAGTAGGCATGCAAAATCACTAAAGATACAAATATCACTATTCTGACGATGTGATGCGGAGCTTTCTTCCTGTCTCCACCTGTCCTATAAATCAAGTACCAAAACCACCGTGAAATAGCTTGAGACACTATAAGAAATATACCCAAAATATTAAGGGGCACAAACAACAAGGGACCAGCCATTCGAAATAATTGAAGCACCGGATAAATCAAGACCCGAAGTTCTAGTATCGAATAGTTGTAAACTTTGAAGACTAGACGGACAACTAGAAGCCAAGCCAACCAGAGCAATAAATAAGAACAGAATTCAACGGGTGAACTGGAGCTAATAATATCGCCTCGAATCAAACAGTAAATACCAGCCAAGCCTAGGCAGAAACCCCAAGTCCATGCCCCCACCTCTGCTGGATAATCCTTGAATTTCAAGATCTTTTTGCCATCACCCCCCGTTGATTCATAGTTAACTTCATGAAAATCGTTTTCATAATAGCCAGCTTCATAGACACACCAAAAAGATATTGAAAGGAACAAAAGACCCAGTGCAAGACTAACGCTTAACCCTGCGCTAAACCCATAAGTCAAAATTAGAATAAGGTAATTAGTTAGAAGAATAGTATTAACAACATGACCGCTATTACCTCGATTTGAGCCCTCTGTATAGACAAAAGGGATATAAACATTTTCATGAGCACGAAAATGCTTTGCGCCTTCCCAAGTCAAGCTAACTGGATTGCTGACAACGCCCATGAGATCTAGGTCATCTTCATTATCGCTAATAAAAGTAGCCTTAGAAAAATCAACCAACCCTGGATAACAAGACTTTAAATAGGCGAGTTTACCTTGTCGACGAATACCATTGGCGATGTTACCAAAATTTGATGACAGTACAACAAACTCATGGGTACTGTTAAACGACTTCAGCAGTTCTTTGACAATAAAGCCAAATCCGTTTGTAGCAATTACTACATTTTTCCAGTTTGAATGGTCTAAAACCCCTAGGATTTCTGCGTTAGCATATTCAGAAGCTAGTTTATTAGCCCTAAGCTTCCAAACCAGAAACGTCCATGGGAAAAATATAGTGATTGCCAGCACACGAATAGCATCTCTATAAACAAACCTTGAATTGCCACCGGGAAATAGACGCCAAGGCTTTAAGCCTTCAATCAGTGCTAATACTAGGCCTGTCAATATAGCAGGTTGAGCGCAGGCAAGATATTCTTCGGTTGAATTAGATAGGAATAATGTATGATCAAAATCAAGTATTAATGTTTCATTATCTAAGTTAATTAGCTCACTTAATTTCTTGTCGACGCAATTTAACTCTGACATCAGAATTCACCGTTGTTGAACTGAAACTTTCTCGTCAGAATGAAAACAATGAGACTATTTTAGCCCTTATTCCCACACCCGGATTCATACAGGGATTATCTTATCAGAAAATTCATCTGCCTGTTTTTTGGACGTTCGCCCAAAATGGCACTGCGGACAAAATTTTGTCTTTCACATCGCCTGCAAGCCAGAGCCCATCTTGCTAAAAGGATTTAAATCAGTGCCAGTCTATAAAACAACTTTGATTTGGACATTCAAACAGAGGCTTGTAGAGCAATAGCATCTGAGTGCATCCCGAATGTGCAAATTCATCATTCTGCTGGGCTAGCTAGCCCGGCATTCCCGTGCAGACAGAAGTTCACGGCGGGCATATTGCTCCCTAATGGATTCCCGATTGCGTGGGAATGGAGTAGGCAGCCGCAAAATTGGGATGCACCCAATAGCATTTCCTATACCTCATTCATCCAAGCACAAAACACAAAACTCTTTAAATTTCGAAAACACATTCCAGAGAACGGTTTACTCGATCGGACTCAGCTAATTTGCGCAGCATAGCTTACTTATCTATCGCGTGATTTCAACAAACCAGGGGATATAAGAGCCTTAGTTAAACTTAAATTCCTTTGGCATAAGATTTTCTGCAAACCAAATTCAGTCAACAAACTATGTCTCAAATCCTCTGATAAACCTGATCAAAAAGAGCTTAAGACTTAAAAAAGCTAGCTTACTCCCAACTTTTCCAAATCAGGAAAAGTCACAAAAGGCATGGTTGACGCGGATAGATTGCAATATCAGTTCCTCTTTCAAGCTCACATAAGCTAATAGAAGAAGAATCCGCTGATCAACATATACATCCTTACCAGGTATTTCTCACATAGATTCATTGTGTCTTGACCAAAAATTCATGATTTCTGGTGCTGTATGATAGTAAAGAAAATTCTTTAGAGATATTTCGGGGCTTGGCTATGCTCGATCTGCTTCAGCTCACGGGCAAACAGCGGCAGTTTGTAGCCCTCTTACAGGGTCAGCAGCGGGTGGAGAGCCTGCGATCGCTCTGTGCCCAGGCCGGGTTTGACTTTAATTTTATCAACGGCTTTTTGCGCAGCGGTGCCCTCGACGGCTA
>REBL01000011.1 GCA_007692755.1 Nodularia sp. (in: cyanobacteria)
TTTCCACTGGTTCCATACAGTTCAACAAATCTTTTAAAGAGTAACGTACTGGCATTATTAGAAAATTTACTTAATTTGAACAAACGCTCAATATTCGTATCAGCTAAGTTGCGGAGATAGGGTAAATCTTCAAATAATGTCAAACAAGAAGCAAAATGTAACAAGATTTGCAGTAATGGTTTAGGCCAATTTAGGTCACTATAAATATCTATAAATAGCTGATGTTCCTTATCTGTCAAAGGAAAAGCTTGAAATATAACAATTATTCTTTTTTTATTGTAAACTGGAATACTCAACTCAATTGTATAGGGAGTATGTAAGATTAAATCCACCTCTACAATCGGTTTTCGCCAAATTCTTAAAGGATTGGCTGGAGAATCTAAAACTGTTTGAAATTTAATGATACCACCAATATTTGTGGGCTGAAAGTGGCTAATATCGAGGATTTTTAAGTTATTCAAGCTGAAGTGATGAACTGTTTCTAAATGCTTTAAGTTCAACAGATGATAAATTTGGCAAAGGTAAGGAAAAGGTAAAATATACTCTTGGCTAATCATATGTCGCTTTTTCAAGGCAAACTTATTTGTTTGCATTGGGCATAAATTCCCCTGAGATTGGTGACCTTTAATATCAGGTTTTAAATACAGCCAACTTAAAAAAAACAAGGCTGTGGTCAAGAGATGGAAAAATTCTAGACTCGATAAATAACCGTCAGCATATGCATCCAAACTCCTATCGACGATTCCGTAAATCCAAGCGGGAATGCCTAAAAGCCAAATACCAGTTTTGAATTGACTTATAAATTCAGTTAATTCTAAAGTCGAATCTTGATCACTCTTGTCTTCAGAAATTTCAGGATTTTCAACTAAATTCTTAGACATAAAAATGTAGGTTTAAATTTTCTAGACTACATTAATCCTAGATATAGCTAATAGAAACAACCTCTACCTTTGGTGCAGATAAGTTTTTAGATAATTTTAAATTCACAACATTTATTTGTAGTCATAGTTACAAAAATATTGAAAGATATTTATTTTGGTAAAATCCTAAAAATTGATTGCTATAAAAACATTGTGAGGATGCGTCATCGCCAGCTTAACGCACCAAAGTATAGATTTTTTTGGACATCATGGACATTCGCTGCGTTTTCTTGAAAACCCGCATTTTCAGTTAGCTTGAAAAGTTGAAAACTGCGATAAACAAACAAACGGGCTGGATTTATAGAAAATTAACTATAAATTTGATTATTTTGGTATGATTCTAAGTATTTTATTCAATCTTTCTCCCAAACGGCAACAATGACTATCCGCCACGCGAATGAAATTGATTTACCCGCAATAGTGGCAATTTATAATGCGTCAATTCCCAGCCGCAAAGCCACAGCTGATTTAGAACCAGTTTCTGTACAAAGTCGCCTGGCTTGGTTTCAAGGGCGGTTTCCACAAAGACCAGTATGGGTGATAGAAGTAGAAGGTATAGTTGTGGGTTGGCTGAGTTTTAAATCATTTTATGGACGGCCAGCTTATGATTCCACTGCCGAAATTAGTATTTATATTTCCCCCTCTGTTCATCAATGTGGTTTAGGAAGTCAACTCCTAGCCCAAGCAATTAGCGCCAGTCCAAATTTACGGATAAAAACACTTTTGGGCTTTATTTTTGCCCACAATCCACCCAGTTTAAAGCTGTTTGCCAAATTCGGGTTTCAACAATGGGGATATTTGCCTCAAGTTGCAGAACTTGACGGCGTGGAACGAGATTTAATAATTATGGGACTGCGAATTTAAGGTTTTTACTTTTTTTGCAATATCCGGCGCTGACGAAATTTCTCAAACTGGGGTTTTCGCAATGGTACTACTTCCGCTTCACTACTCTCGCGGGCTACCCGAATCAGCAAAGCCATACTCACTAAGCTAGAAATCATGGAATTACCACCATAACTAAACATGGGTAGGGGTAAGCCTGTGGTGGGTAGCGCCCCTGTGGAAACGGCAATATGAAGCAATGATTGTCCTATAACCACAATTGTGACCCCAATGGCTACTAGTCGGTTGACTATATTCTTGGCCTTTAATGCCACGATTAATCCTAGTGTGGTGAATAAAGCTAAGATAATCAACATGACAACGCTGCCAACAAAGCCAAATTCTTCAGCAAACACGGCAAAAATAAAATCAGTGTCCTGAATTGGTAAATAAAATAGCTTTTGTTGGGAAAGCCCAAACCCAGCCCCCCAAGTTTGACCAGAACCTACTGCTAGCAAACTTTGTACCAGTTGGTAGCCATCACCTCTAGGGTCAGCCCAAGGATCGAGGAATGACATGACACGCCTGCGCTGATACTCTTTCAGGCTAATACTCATTAACCCTAACATCAACCCACCAAATGCTGTTCCTCCTAAATATTTGTAAGGTAATCCCGCCGCTAAGGCAATTAACCAAATCGTCATCCCGCAGAGTGCGGTTGTACTTAAGTTCGGCTGTGCCAAAATTCCTAAAAGCACTAGACAAAAAATACCTACCCAACTTAAGCGAACTGACCAACTCAAGCGTTCCCACTGTCCAAACAGTCGCGCACTTTGCAGCACCAAAAAGGGTTTAATTAATTCTGAAGGTTGCAGGGTTATTGGTCCGATACCTATCCAACGTGCTGCACCCAAAGCTTCTTTACCCACTCCTGGTATCAATGTACCGAAGATTAACAGCAAAAACAGTGCTATGAACCAATGAGTATTGCCCAATATTTTCCGTAAGGGCAGATTCACAATGATGTTAAATCCGATGAGGGCAAAGAAAATCCAACCGAGTTGGCGCTTAAAGTAGTAGAGTCCATCTCCTTGATTCGCTTCAGCCACGGGGTAGGATGCTGAAAACAGCATAATTAATCCGACAAACAGCCAAATCAATGTTAACCAGCGTAGCAACCGCGCCTCTAAAGCCCAGGTGGAGACGGAATTATCAAAAATTGGAATCAGGTGGCGTAGATTCACGATT
>REBL01000010.1 GCA_007692755.1 Nodularia sp. (in: cyanobacteria)
CTTGGTGGGTGGAGATTGTGACGCAAAATCCCGGTTGTACCTACTACTTCGGGCCATTTTTGAGTTCTACTGATGCCAAAGTGGCTCTCAAAGGCTACGTAGAAGATTTGGAGGTCGAAGGGGCGCAAGGAATACTTGTGAATGTAAAGCGCTGTAAACCAGGTACTTTAACAATTCCCGAAGACTTGGGGGAAAGGATTGACCGCAAAGTAAAGCCTGCCTTTAGCGGTCAGATATAATCCAAATTCAAAGGCATCCATAGTTCTCAGTTTGCCCTTGGGAACTATGGTCACTTAATTTTGGATTTACGATTTTGGATTTTGGATTAACCTCTCCTTATAAAGAAGAGGCTTAAACATGGAAAACTTTTTGTTTTTCTTCTGCGTCAATTGCAATACAGAAACATAAACGTTTCTGTAATAGCGGATAGATGTTCATTTAAATGAGACAGTACGGATTGGGCGATCGCTTTTGGTACGCCACCATAATATGCTTGAGCAATACTACCTGTAATACAAGCAATAGTATCGCTGTCACCACCAATTGATACTGCATTCCGCAGAGCATCTTCAAAATTATCTGATTCTAAAAAAGCTATGATTGCTTGGGGTACAGAACCTTGGCAGGTAGAATCATATTGGTAAGTCGGTCGAATTTGCTCAAGAGTGCGCTCTAAGTCATACTCAAAGGTATTTTGAATATAAGCATGAATCTTAGCTTTATTATGACCTGTACGCCCTAGAAAGATAGCGGCGGCTGTTGCTTGAGCGCCCTTAATACCTTCAGGATGGTTATGGGTAACTTCTGCACTACGCTGGGCTTCTTGTAACACAGTATCTAAGTCATTAAAGGCAAACCCAATCGGACTAACTCGCATAGCTGCACCATTACCCAGACTGTTGTATGGTTCGCGTCGGCTAGAGTTAGCCCATTCTCGAAACTTACGCCCGTAACCAGCATAAGGATAGTGGCGATAGTACAACTTTAATTTGTCGATATATTCACTACTAATTGGGGAACCGCCAGCATTGAGAATGACATCTGCCACAGCCACAGTCAAAACTGTATCGTCAGTAAAGCGGCATTGTCTATTAAAAAGCGAGAAATCCTTGGTTTTATAATTTTTACCCTCATATACCGAACCAATAATGTCTCCTGCGATCGCTCCCAGCATACTTAACTCTTTTCGTTGTAATATTTGAAATGTGTTCTTCCGGCATACTACTGTGTTAGCATTTGCCACAATTCTCAGCGCTTATTTATTTTTATTGATTATTTAATACATTACCTTCTAGGCAAAGTAATTGGAAACATTTTCTATGATCACAGGTTAAAAAGTTGACATCGTATCCTAGCACAAATATACTAGCTTCACAGAACGAAGTTAAAAGTCAAAAAATCTAAAAAATAAAATTTTTATTGATTTGAAATAGTGATGCTATTTACGCTGTGCTGTACTAGTCGCTTGCAGAGATAGCTGCAACCAGTCTGGTGATTCGGAGGGCAAAAACATAGCAGAAAATTCTGTACTAAATGTAACTTGGTCTCTGAATTAAGAGATTTGTGTCTTTTGGTATATGACTTGATACGGTGAAAATTTAAAATGGAGCTATGGCAAGAATCCTAATTATTTTTTGTAACCACAGATAAACGTAAATGTAGAAGCACTTTCAAATACTGAATGCGTTCCCATTGGGAATATAAACTAGTTTATCTGTGGTTTTTTACTCTAATTTTTTAAATTCATCCAATTATCAATTAGTAATTATTTTTGTCATTGCCTGAAGCTATAGGATAATTCAATGACTACAAAACTTTTAGAGGCTAATTCTATTCAGTCTTTGTTAGGTCAAGAGGCAGAAAGCCTACTCACCTACAAAGCAAAAGTTTCTCAGGATTTACTACATTTACCGAGTTCAGATTTTATAGATCGAGTTTGGATAAATAGCGATCGCCATCCCCAAGTCTTACGTAATCTCCAGCAACTTTACTCTCATGGTCGGCTGGCAAATACTGGCTATTTATCTATCCTACCAGTAGACCAAGGAATTGAACACTCGGCGGGGGCATCTTTTGCACCAAATCCGATTTATTTTGACCCCGAAAATATTATCAGATTAGCCATAGCAGGGGGCTGTAATGCTGTGGCTACGACTTTAGGTGTATTAGGTAGCGTTTCGCGTAAATATGCTCATAAAATCCCCTTCATCGCCAAAATTAACCACAACGAACTGCTAACTTTTCCCAATCAATATGACCAGATTTTCTTTGCTGATGTCAAACAAGCTTGGAATTTGGGTGCAGTGGCGGTAGGGGCGACAATTTACTTTGGTTCCGAACAATCTACTCGGCAAATTCAGGAAGTTAGCCAAGGTTTTAAGTACGCCCATGAACTGGGTTTGGTGACAATTCTTTGGTGCTATTTGCGTAATAACACTTTCAAACAAGAACAAGATTATCATGTTGCAGCTGACCTGACTGGACAGGCTAATCATTTGGGTGTGACAATTGAAGCCGATATTATTAAACAAAAGTTACCTGAATCTAATCATGGTTATAGTGCAGTAGCTAAGGCGACTAACAAAAGTTACGGCAAAACTGATGAACGAGTTTACACCGAATTGACCAGTGATCACCCAATTGATTTAACTCGTTATCAAGTGCTTAATTGCTACTGTGGACGCGCGGGGCTAATTAATTCTGGAGGTGCGTCTGGTAAAGATGATTTTGCCCAAGCTGTGCGTACTGCGGTGATTAATAAACGGGCTGGTGGTACTGGGTTAATTTCCGGGAGAAAGACTTTCCAGCGTCCGTTTGAGGAAGGCGTGAAATTGTTCCATGCAATTCAGGATGTTTATTTGTCACCTGATGTCACTATAGCTTAGGAAGTGTGGGGAGTTTTTTTATGTGGATTTTAACGAACCGCAGAGGCGCAGAGGACACAGAGAGAGAAGAAAGAGTAGGAAAAAATTGGTTAACTGAACTG
>REBL01000020.1 GCA_007692755.1 Nodularia sp. (in: cyanobacteria)
TCTAATGTGTTAGCAGCGCTACAACTGGGAGAACAGCCAAGTGGTACGATGGCTCACGCTTTAGTTATGGCACTGTCAGCAATGGCAGGTAGTGAAGAGCAGGCTTTTACTGCCTTTCATCAATATTTTCCAGGAGCGCCATTATTAATTGATACTTATGATACTATCGCTGCGGCACAGCAGTTAGCAGCTAAAGTCAATGCTGGAGAAATGGAATTAACTGGGGTAAGGTTGGATTCTGGAGATTTGGTTACTTTGTCAAAACAAGTGCGATCGCTTCTTCCTCATGTATCAATTTTTGCTAGCGGTGACTTGGACGAATGGGAAATTGCCAGACTCAAGGCTGCTGATGCTCAAATCGATGCCTATGGGCTGGGAACACGATTAGTTACGGGTTCGCCTGTGAATGGAGTTTATAAACTCGTGGAAATCGATGGTATCCCGGTGATGAAAAAGTCTACTAGCAAGGTGAGTTATCCCGGACGCAAGCAAATTTTTCGCTCGTTTGTGGGAGGTAAGGTAAAAGGCGATAAGTTGGCATTAGTAGATGAAAGCAATATCTCTGGCTCACCTTTGTTGCAGTTGGTAGTCCAGAATGGTGAACGGTTGCATCAACGGGAAAGTTTACAGGAGATTCGCCAACGAACTGCGGCTACTGTGGCTAGTTTATCCCAGGAGACTCGCCGTTTGGATAGTCCTGTGGGGGTGGAGGTGGATATTTCTGCCCAGTTGCAGGAGTTGATTTTGAAGACGGAGAAACTAACCGCAGAGGCGCAGAGGACACAGAGGTAAGTTATGAGAATTGCTTTGTTTGGTACTAGTGCTGACCCACCGACTGCTGGACATCAGAAAATTCTTAGATGGTTATCTGAGGGTTATGATTGGGTAGCAGTTTGGGCGGCTGATAATCCTTTTAAGTCTCATCAAACACCTTTGTCACATCGGGCGACAATGCTGAGATTGTTAATTACGGATATTGATACTTCGACTCCGCTCAGTAACCATACGCCACGGCAAAATATTGCTTTGGAACAGGATTTGAGTAGCTTCAGGACTCTGGAAACTTTGGAAAAAGCCAAGTCTCGCTGGGGTGAGGAGACTGAGTTTACTTTGGTGATTGGTTCTGATTTATTGCATCAGTTACCGCGCTGGTATCACATTCAAGATTTGTTACAGCAGGTGCAACTGCTAATTGTTCCCCGACCAGGATATGCCATAGATGAGTATAGCTTGGAAGCGGTGCAAAATCTGGGCGGAAACATTGCGATCGCTAGTTTAACTGGTATCGATGTTTCTTCCTCCGCCTATCGTGAACATGGAGATACCCAAGCCCTAACTCCCCCAATTGTCGCTTATATTCATCAAGAGCATTTGTACAAATGCCAGGACGCAACCACAAAAAGTTACCAATTCCGTTAAATCAACAACCTTTAGCCGATTTTAAGGTTGGTGTTGATAATGTGATTTTTTCTGTAGATACTACCCAAAATCGGCTGCTAGTTCTCTTAATCATGCGACAGCAGGAACCATTTCTAAATTCTTGGAGTCTTCCCGGTACTTTGGTACGTCAAGGAGAATCTTTAGAAGATGCTGCCTATCGCATTATGGCAGAGAAAATTAGGGTGAATAATCTCTATTTAGAACAGTTATATACCTTTGGAGGTCCCAATCGCGACCCACGAGAAGCTACTGGTAGTTATGGTGTACGTTATCTATCAGTTAGTTATTTTGCCCTGGTGAGGTTTGAAGAAGCAGAATTAATTGCTAATAAAGCCACTGGAATTGCTTGGTATCCAGTTAAAGATGTCCCGCAATTAGCTTTTGATCATAATCAAGTTTTAGCTTATGGACACAGACGTTTACGAAATAAGTTAGAGTATAGTCCGGTGGCTTTTGATGTTTTGCCAGCTAGCTTTACATTGAATGATTTGTATCAGTTATACACCACAGTATTAGGCGAAAACTTCGCCGATTATTCTAACTTCCGGGCGCGGCTACTCAAGTTAGGTTTTTTATCCGATACAGGAATCAAGGTATCACGAGGTGCTGGTCGTCCGGCTAGTTTATATAAGTTTGATGCTGATGCTTTCGCACCTTTAAAAGATAAACCTTTAGTTTTTATTTAACTATCAAAATCTCAGGAAATCAATTTATGAAACCAGCAAAAGAATGTGCAGATATTCAGGATATTAATTGCATCATTTATCGTTCAATTGACTGCTGCTGACACTGGAAAATAAATTAATATTTTTATACAATCTAAATTCTAAAATGAAAATTGCAATCGCTCAACTAAATCCCATCATTGGTGATTTGCCCGGAAATGCTCAAAAAATCTTGGAAGCAGCGCAACAAGCAGCCGGCAAAGGTGCGCGTTTATTATTAACACCAGAACTTTCTTTGTGTGGCTATCCCCCTAGAGATTTATTACTAAATCCTAGTTTTGTCGCAGCGATGGGGATGACTTTAAAACAACTAGCTACAGATTTACCGCCTAATTTAGCTGTATTAGTAGGAACTGTTTCTCCAAATTTAAAAGCCCATACCAATGGCGGTAAAAGTTTATTTAATAGCATCGCTTTATTAGAAAATGGCAAAATCAAGCAAATCTTTCATAAGCGGCTGTTACCTACTTATGATGTATTTGATGAAAACCGTTATTTTGAACCAGGTTTACAAGCTAGCTATTTTACTATAGATAATCTTGATATTGGAGTGACTATTTGCGAAGATTTATGGAACGATGAAGACTTTTTAGGTAAACGTAGTTATGCAGTAAATCCCATTGCTGATTTAGCAATTTTGCGTGTTGATATAATTGTGAATTTATCTGCTTCACCCTACAGTCTTGGTAAACAAAAGTATCGAGAATCGATGCTGAAGCATAGCGCGGTACGTTTTGACCAACCGATGATTTATGCTAATCAAGTTGGGGGAAATGACGATTTAATTTTTGATGGGCGCAGTTTTGCTTT
>REBL01000068.1 GCA_007692755.1 Nodularia sp. (in: cyanobacteria)
GAAACGCAAAAACCTGCCAAACCTTTGCTTTATCTCCCCTCCTCGCTTGCGGGGAGGGGTTGGGGGTGGGGTGACATGATTGTGGTAATCGTAACTAATTACAGCGATTTTCAGGTAAATGAACCACATCTTTTTTATCTCACGCAGAGGCGCAGAGGCGCAGAGAGAAATACAAGAGTGTGGTCTAAATACATGAAAACTGCTGTAAACGGACATGATATTACGCCCATTTGCTA
Source organism: Nodularia sp. (in: cyanobacteria) (assembly GCA_007692755.1). Lineage (GTDB taxonomy): Bacteria > Cyanobacteriota > Cyanobacteriia > Cyanobacteriales > Nostocaceae > Nodularia. Next base: position 237 of record REBL01000068.1, read on the forward strand.
ATTATTCTTCAGAATTGGGAATAGTTGGGACAATTATCGAATGTGGTTTTTTCACAGATAATTCGCTTTGGGCTTGGTTCCGACCGCGAATTGCTTCTCGATAATTTGGCTTGTATTTGATGGCTTGATCATAAGATCCAATTGCCTCTTGATATCGTTGCAAATTAAATAAAGCATTGCCTCTGCTGTACCAACTTTCAGCATGATTGGCTTGATAACGAACGGCTTTATCGTAGGATGCGATCGCTTCTTTATATTTTTGTAAGATATATTGCGAATTCCCCAAATTATACCAAACTTGGTAATCATTTGCTTTAATCGCTGCGGCTTTCTTATAAGATTCTATTGCTTCTTCATAACGTTGGCTTTGATGCAATGCCCAACCCCGACTATACCATGCTTGGTAATCATTAGGGTTAGTTTTAATTGCTTGCTCAAATGATGCGATCGCTTGGGGATAGCGTCGTAAAGTGATTAAAACATTACTTCTGGAAAACCAAGCCGGGTAAAAGTTTGGTCTGTATTGTACTGCTTTATCATATGCTTTCAAAGCATTATCAAAACGATTTAAATTAAAGAAAGCATTGCCTAGACTATACCAAGCTTGCCCATAGTCCGGCTTGAAATCAATCGCTGTTTCATAGGCAGTAATGGCATCATCATATTGCTTTAAGTTATGCAATGCTAAACCCTGACTATACCAAGCTTCATAATAATTAGGTTGCAGTTCTATAGCTTTTTTATAAGATTGAATGGCATTATTATATTGTTGTAAGGTACTAAAAACTTCTCCTTTGGCATTCCAAATCTCTGGAGAATTATCATCTAATTGTAAGGCTTTGTTAAAAGATGCGATCGCCTCTGGATAGCGCTGCAAATTTCGCAATACAAAGCCTCGACCACTCCATGCTTCTACATAATCTGGCTGAATTTGAATGGCTTGGTCGTATGCGGACAAGGCTGCCTCATACTGTTTTAACTCAGACAGTGCTTTACCTTGACCATTCCATCCTGGAACATAGTCGGGACTAATATTCACGGACTCTTGATAAGCTGCTAGGGCATCTTGATAGCGCTGTAATTCAAACAGCGTACTTCCTTGTTCAGATAATGCGATCGCGTTATTAGCATTAATACTATTGACAATAAATACAGATGCTACGCCGCTAACCCCAATTAAAAATACAGCTGTTGCTAGCTTAATAAATATCCCTTTTTTATACTTATTAAATTTAAAATTTCTCAGTGGCGGATCAGGTGGGAGTGACAAGTCAGGATTTAGCGGCAACGGCGGACTCAAAACTATAGTCCCAGATAATGGTGGGATTAATTCTTGTAGCTTTTGCAATGCCACAGTTGCCGAAGTATAGCGTTGCCGGAAATCATAACACACCATTTTATCGACAAATTGGGCAAATTCTGGCGACACAGTGGTTTGATGTTGCCAGTTAATTTCATTGGTATCAATATCGACCTCTAGCTGGTCTGGTGATAATCCTGTCAGGGCTTGAATGGCAATTATCCCCACAGCATAGATATCACTGCTAAACTTTGGTGTACCCTGGGCTTGTTCTCCGGGTAAATATCCGGGAGTGCCGATGGCAACAGTTGATTTAGTTTGACCTTTCAGGTTAATTATCTGCGTAGCGATTTGCTTAACTGCCCCAAAGTCAATTAAAACTAACTTGCCATCTTCCTCGCGTCTGAGTAAATTTCGCGGATTCACATCGCGGTGAATCACCTTCTGTTGGTGAACAAATTCTAAAATTGACAAAATTTCTTGGACAAGAGAAATCACCTCTGCTTGGGTGAAGATTTTTCCTGCTGCTAACTCTTGACTGAGGTCATGACCTGGGATAAATTCCTGTACCAAATAGAATTGGGCATTTTCTTCAAAGTACGCCAACAGTTGCGGAATTTGATCATGGATACCTAATTTATACAGAACTTGCGCTTCCGTATCAAATAAACGCCTAGCTGTCTCCAAGTTGACTGGATCAGTGGCTTGGGGTTTGAGTTTCTTGACAACACACTGAGGTAATCCCGGCAAGTGAGTATCACAAGCCACAAAAGTTTCACCAAATCCCCCATCTCCCAAGTGGCTAATAATTTGGTATCTTCCAACAAGTGTGTTTCCCAGCATCTCGTTTGCCTAGTTGAGTGCATTGTGACCTGATTCCAATCTTGCCACAAATTAATTGAAACAGGGGGATAGGGCGGGATGGGGGAAATTTTTTCTCTAAAATTGAAAATTCAAAATCTATATGATTCCTATTAGTGATAATATTCGCTTGCGTCATCAACCAATTATGATTTATTGGCTGATTGGTATTAACATTGCGATATTTTTATGGCAACTGAAACTAGAACTGAGTGGGGAATTAGGATATTTCATCAATAGTTGGGGTTTAATTCCCGCCCAAATTACTAGTGCAATTGTCAATGCTATCTATTTTAATCCAGCTGCTTGGGTAGTTGTTTTTTGGCGTTCAATTGCGCTGTTTTTGGGGATGTTTCTCCACGGTAGTTTTAGTCAAATTTTAGGCAATCTGCTATTTTTATGGGTTTTTGGTAAAACTGTCGAAAACGTGATTGGACATGGACGTTTTCTGGCATTGTATCTGGGTGCGGGGATTCTGACAGGAATAGCACAGATTATCTTAGAACCGAGTTTGACAATACCATTAATTGGAGCCAATGGAGCGATCGCTGCAATTTTAGGAGCTTATGTATTCAAGTTTCCTAAAGTTAAAATCGACACAATTCTACCACTCCTGATTGTGTATATCCCTATTGAACTGCCAGCCTATTTATATCTATTTTGGTGGTTTATCCAACAGCTATTTTACGGCATTGGCAGCTTAAACATTCCTCCCTCTGGTGTAAATTCAGCCAGTCTAGCCTACTGGACGCAATTTTTAGGATTATCTATTGGTGCAGCTTTTATGCGATTTTCTCAACCACACAGTAAGTGATAAATGCATCACTAATTCAAACAGGAACCGCAATACCACGCACAAAAATATCAACACAGGTTTCCATATAATCCTGACAACTATATTTATTTTGGTTATATTTGACAGTGCGGCAGAGCATTCCGGCTAATAGCATCCCTGTAAACATATCAACAGCCGGCAACGGATCAAGATCAAGTCTAACAGTGCCTCGTCTCTGACTAGATTGCAGGTAAGCAACTAATTTTTCACCCAAAGGTTTGGCAGCTTCTTGAATGATTTCCCTAGCTGCTTCTGGGTGACGTTTAGCTTCCCCAATGAAAGTCCGAATCAAATCTTCGTGTGTTTCCAGCATGGCATTATAAAGCTGGGCATACTTTTTTAAATCAACGCCAAGATCCTGTGTCCACGCTTCGGGGTGGGCGAGGGATTCTGTCTGGAGAGCTGAAGCATTTTCAATTACTGACCTGAGAAGCTGTTCTTTGCTGGCAAAGTGGCGAAATAAAGTCACCTCATTGACTCCGGCGACACGAGCTATTTCACGGGTAGTTGCTCCTTGAACACCTAAACTAGCAAATACCTGCGAGGCAGCTTCTATCAAACGTGTACGGGTAAGAGCGGATGAGCGGATAGTTCTAGTCATTTTGCTTGCAAGTACTTGTTTAAATGTTATGACATTTTGTAAAAATTGTTGCAAAATGAGTAAAACAAGTTCACACAGTTTTACTAAACTTCAAGCATATCTTGATCAAGCAGGAGTTAAATTTTTACTCATTTTGGTAACTGGAACAACTATGCCCGTTCTTAACTGATGAGGCGCTCTTTTGATAGCAGTAAATCCCAGTCGAAAATAAAATTCTTCAGCATAAAGACTAGCAGTTGTCACTACTTTATCTATACCTTGATTAGCCGCTTCCTGGCAAAAATGTGTAACTAAAGCTCGTCCTATACCTTTACCTTGATAGTAAGGATGCACATATAGGGCAATAAGTTCATCAACTATAAAACTAGCAAAGCCTGTGAGCATATTATTCTCAACAGCCACCCAGAAAGTTTCAGCTTGCATATTCTGCAACATCTTTTTACCATTAGGCTTGTCGCGATAATTACGCCAAGCCAACAGTTGTTTGCGGGTGTAAAAAGTTGTGGGAAGAGCTTTGATGGCAGCAATATGAATTGCACTCATCACCCACGCATCCGTTTCCTCAGCGAGTCGAATAAATATTTTGTGATTGCTCATTTGCAAACTGCTGTACATTAGCAATTTTCAGCCACAGGCTAAAGCCTGTGGGCTGATGCTATTTTTCGCTTTCTTTCTCGTTCTCTTTCTCCTTCTCAGCCTCTGGGGAATGCTTTTTGAGGACTGGTTTGGGCGGATTAATACTGGGCTTGGGATTATCCTTTTTGGATGGTTGTGGGACTGTCGCCGCTTTATTCTTTTGAGATTCTTGCAGCGCTGTAGCTTTATCCTTTTTAGATGCTTTGAGAAATCTCGGTGCAGTTTCTTGGGGTGGAGCTAATAGTGCCACAAAACCGAAGACATTCCGCCCAGGCAAAAATTTTGCTTTCAGAGAGACAAATACCGGATGCCCTTGGTCTTCTTTTTCCGCCTTCGGATTAAATCGGAAGGGTCTCACTGGCGCGTCCTTCCAGAACAACGGCAAATGGCTAGCCTTCATGAATTTTACCTTTCTCGTTGGCTCGGCCTGTTTAATATATTCGAGTCGTTCACGAGTAAAGTTGCGAAAAACAGAAATGCAAGGAGTTTGACAAACGGGAATAAATTGCCATAGTCCTGAGAATTTAAACTCGTTGTCTTCTAACTCCGCTGAAACTGTCTGTTGCTCTCGCCCTCTGTCAAAACCAACGAGCTGAAAGGTCATACTATGCGGTTGGTCTTTACGCGGAAAATGAACTGCCTTCGGATAAACAACTAGCCTAAAAGTCTTGTTACCAGTAGTTTCTATTTCTTTGGTGAGAGCGTCAAATACTTTGCGTTTTTGGGGAATATAGAAAAGCGGGTATTCTAAACTACCAATGGTAACTGTGTTTTTACCATCTTCATTTAAGTTGACATCCCCAACAATTACCCCAATAGCTTGAAATATTGCTCCCGATTCTTCAATCTCTTCCTGAGTTTCAGTATCAATAGCTACTTCTTCAGGTTCAGGTGGGGTTTGAAGTTGAGTTTCAGCCTCATTTGGCTCATTGGGGGTAGGTTCAGTAGATGACATAATTGTTAGTTTTTTTGTTCGAGCAATAATTCTTGGAGATACAGGCGGGATTTGAGAGACTGAAAAAATCCCATAAGTACATACGAAACAATGTTACATACAAGTTGCTAAACTACGCTTGGTAGGGAGGTAGTGACCGATGGAACAATTCTACCCAGGCAAAAGCTAGCTTATGCTAACACCAACCAACTACCTTAAAGCTCATGCTCTCTCCCTGTCAGGATTATAGCTAGGTAACTTACTCAGTAAATTATTTTAAAGCCTATCCTTATCTAATTAAGAATTAGTATGCACCATGACCAACTACTTCCGCTCTAATATCGATGCAATGGCTAGCTATGTCCCCGGTGAACAGCCTCAACGTGGGATACAGGTCATCAAACTCAATAGTAATGAAAATCCCTATCCTCCCTCGCCTGCGGTGTTAGGCGTGCTGAGGAATATTGAAGGGGAGTGGTTACGACGGTATCCAGAACCGTTAGGGGGAGAATTCCGGCGAGCTGCAAGTAAAGTTTTGGGCGTTCCTAGTGATTGGATCATTGTCGGTAATGGCAGTGATGAAGTTTTGAACTTAGTGATTCGAGCCTGCACTGAGCCTGGAAGAAAGGTAGTTTACCCGATACCAACTTATGTATTATATGTGACTTTGACCCAAATGCAGGCGGCGGAAATTGTTGAGATTCCTTATAATCAAGATTACAAATTACCCCTGGACGAAATAATTGCCGCTAATGGGTCTGTAACATTCATCGCCTCACCTAATAGTCCATCGGGACATATAGTCCCAATTAACGATTTACGACAACTAGCAAGCCGTTTAGCTGGGGTTTTAGTGATTGATGAAGCATACGTAGATTTTGCCGCAGAGAATGCCCTGGCTTTGGTGCAGGAATACGAGAACGTCATTGTGATTCGCACACTTTCTAAGGGTTACTCGTTGGCAGGATTACGCCTGGGCTTTGGAGTGGCTAATCCCAAGTTGCTGCATGGATTGTTTAAAGTCAAGGATAGCTATAATATTGATGCGATCGCCTGTGCATTAGGAACAGCTGCGATTACTGATCAAGATTATAAAAATGCTTGTGCAGCCAAGGTGAAAGCATCACGGACTCAACTAGCTCAAGATTTAAAACAATTAGGTTTCCATGTTTGGGATTCCCAGACTAACTTTTTGTTGGTACAGCCTCCCCAAGAAAATGCTGAATATCTCTATCAACAGCTGAAAGAGCGACAGATTTTAGTGCGTTACTTCCCACAGCCAGGACTAGATAATAAATTACGCATCACTGTTGGCACTGATGCACAAAATCAAGTTTTAGTAGAAACATTGAGCCAAATTTGTTCGTAGTCAAACTCATACTACAAACTGTGAAAATAGTCAATCACCGCATGAGCGATCGCTTCATTACCATTTTTAGCCAGAGATTGAGATTGCTTTGGCGGCTGGGGTGCTTGATGCAGAAAATCCCAATTACCTTGAAAAAATTCCGTTGGGGTGAGAATTTGATGTTGATTGTAATTAACAATACCTTCTAACAGAAAATTCGCTTCCGCAAAGTCATCTCGCGGAATGGTCACCAAAGGTATATCAAGTTTTGCCGTCTCCGAAAAAGTGCCGTAACCAGGTTTAGAAACCACACGCCCACAAAGAGGCATAAAATCCACAGGGCGATATTTTTTGTCGCTAATTTTCCAGACATTAGGTAAATCAGGGGCAGATTTATCAAAAATAATAAATTGCCAATCGGGAAAATGCTTTAAGTTTTCGTAGGGAATTTGTTGTAAACCCAAACCGCCAAAGGTGAGTAAAATGGTTTTTTCTCTGGGCGCAGTTATCCCCCAAGTAGCGCGGAGTTGCTCAACAGAGTAACGCGGAGAACCACCAGTCAAGCCAACGTCTGTAATATTACTGAAAGCTGACATAGATTCGTGAAAAGGCAAACGAAACAAACTGTCAGACTGGGAATAACATTCACTAATCCAATCAGCAATGGCAATAAATTCGTCTCCCCAGTCTCGGTAGATTAAGTCCCAGCCAAAATTACTCATCATCCAACAGGGAATCTTTGCCGATTTAGCAAATAAAGGCGCTAAAAAAGGAATATCTGCCAAGATTAAATTCACGCGATTTTGGCGGATAAAATTGACTTCTGAGGCAATTAGGGAATTTTGGTTTTTTTGAATATCCCGCAACTTAGCTAAAGTCGCAGGTTTATCCATTGTCAAGCTATCTGCCTGTACTACACCCCAATCAAAAGCGCGGGGACGATGGATGAAATCACCTTCTATATAGCACTCTAGTAACCACCGGGGGGCAGTTGTCACCATAATCAGTAGAACTTCTGGACATAACTTTTGAATTGTTGATGCTACTGATGCTGTGCGAGTAGCGTGACCAAAACCGTGGTTAGTTATTGCTACGTATAAAATTGGACGCATAATTTGTAATGCCTCTTTCAGAGGAGCTTCGCTAACGTAATTCGTAATTCGTAGTTAGTAATTAGTAATTAAAACTGGGGGTTAAATACTATAGCGTTTTGCAAATAATATTTATTTTCATCTCCTTCAAGTCCCCCTCCTCGCTTGCGGGGAGGGGTTAGGGGTGGGGTTTTTTCTGGGCATTAAAAAGACTATTTATTTACCAGCATTACATCTGGAGAAACTTTTGTACACCTGCAATTAATTGGTCAATTTCTGACTCTAAAGTTAAGTAATGAACGGTGGCGCGGATACAGTCAGGATCGGCAATTGTGCGCGTTAATATTCTTTGTGTTTCTAAGAATTGCACCAACTTGAAATGCACTCGCGATTGTGGCTGAGTGAGTTGGAAGGAAACTATCCCGCTTTCGGGTGGAGAGGTTCGCAGACATTGGACATCTGGTAATTTCCCTAATCTGCGCCAGAGATACTCACTGTTACGGCAGATTTGCTGATAACGTTCTTGTGCGGTTCCCCATTGCTGATGAATAGCGATCGCCTGGGTTAAACCAACATACAATGAAGTCGCTGATGTTGATACTTCATATCTTCGCCCATCGGGTTGCCAATTCACAGGTTGAGCTTGATTATCTACAACAACGCCACGCAAGCCGATAAATGTGGGTTGTAAATTTTCTCTCGCTTCGGGACGGACATATAAACCACCCACACCCGCAGGGCCACATAACCATTTGTGACCTGTGAAGGCATAAAAATCTGCCCCCAATTTTGTTAAATTTAAAGGCAATAAACCCACAGACTGGGCAGCATCAACTAAAACCAAGGAATTATTAGCTCTGCATACTTCGACTATTTTGTCAAGCGGCAAAACTTGTCCTGTATTCCAGAAGACGTGACTTAAAATTACTAGGCGAGTCTTGGGGCGTAAATGTTGAGCAATCACTGCAACGGGATCGCCGACATTTAAAGTTTCCTGGAGGGGACAGGTGGTGACTTCTACGGCAAATCTGCGGGCTATTTCCTGGGATGCAGCAATAACTCCTGGGTGTTCGCAGTCGGAGAGTAGCATATGGTCACCAGCCCGCCAGTTAATACCCCACATGGCAATATTGCAGCCCACAGTAACATCTTCTGTTAGGGTAATGGTTTCTGGTGGTGCTTGCAATTGGGAGGCGATCGCATCTCTGAGACCTTGCTTGGCTTGAGAAACTTTGGCATAGGCTTCATTCCCAAAAGGGCCAGTGTGTTGGATGTCGGCTAGAGTTTGAGTAATGGCATTCATCGCCCCTTGAGGCATCGGCCCCTGTCCGCCATAGTTAAAATAAGTCTTATTCCCTAAAGCGGGAAATTGGGCGCGATGTTGATGTAACTTCGTTTGTGCAGTCGAAATATTCGTCATAAATGAACCCAAACCTGGTGGACGCAAGCGTGAAGTCGATATGTGGGAAGTCCTGAACGCGATTTTTTATATCCTGATAATTCTCTTCTGTCACTTTCCGGAGTAAGCAAGCCCTAAATAAACTACATTACCCAGAAGCAAAAAAGGGTTTAATATTGATTCATCGCACTCATTAGAAGAAGACTGTGTGCAAGCCAATAAACCAAAACTGAAGCTCAAGACAACCCCTATAATAATTAAAATAGAACCTAACGGCATTAAGAACAGTTTGAGCGCAACCATCTTCGTTTGCATGATGGGTAACCTCTGACTCTAGATGGATTGAAAATTGCTATAGGGTTACTATCTGATTTTTGCGAAGCTAAATACAAATTAAAGAGGCTGATTTTTTATTCCCTGTTCCTTCTTGACTTGCGTAGAGAGTGATTGAACCTCGCATGACTAGAAGTCAAGCGATTCGGTGCTTCACCGATCTGTGCCTGAATTACTTCAGGGCTTACAAGTTATCCACAGGCGTTTTTCAAGTTTCCGGCGCACCGACGGAGACTTGAAAAACAAGTACCTCAATACTTTTGTATGTTTAACCTCTGTACCTTAAAGATTTTACTCACTAGAGGAGCGATACAAAAATATCTATTTCCTGGTGGAACCCCATATCTTTAGTTTTCGTGGTTCGGTTTAGCTTGATTTTCGCTATACACTAACCTTAACAGAATATAGAACGCCTAACTCATGACTAGAAGTCACGAGTATGCGGCTTTTGGAAATCAAGGCATTTATTCCAAAGGATCAAAAATTGCTACCTATTGGTAGGACTTAATTACAATATCCTAGTTCTTGCAAAGTTAGTGAGCTACCCGCAGGTTTAGAGGAGCATAATGTGTTTAGCAAAGAACCAATATTGCCGCCTCCAAAGGAGCCATAACTACTAGAAGGATACTGACTATTTTGCGCAAATTGAGATGAGTAATTATCTTTTGGTCCATTTGGGTTCGGACTTCTCCAAGAAGTGACACCAACAACTACATTACCTCGAGATGCAGCGCCTGCATTTGCCCCTCCAGAGAAACTGGGGTTTTGATATCTAAAATTGGACACCCAAGCTCCTCCACCTGAGCCAGCCGTAAAATTACTACCCTGATAAATCTGCCTAGCACCACTAATTGTTGTCTGATAACTGGGTCCATCAGTTATTTGCATAATCTGACCTAAATCTAGTAATTCTGGATATCCGGTGGTAGTAAGTGCAGCAACTGATAGATTACCTGTACGACTAGAACTAACAAATGAATAATTATTCCAGCCGTAACTTAAATACCCAGTTATATCTCCAATGAACTGACCTTGGGAATTTTTGGTTAAAGCAATAACAGCCAAGTCATTGTTTCTAGCCGCACCGCTTCCAGTATCAGTTCCGTTTGCCCAAGAAGACGGTCTCGCGAGTGTTTGCCAACCCCAGCTTCCATAGGGAGCAGATCCATTGTAAAAGGCTGGTGTAAATGTGAAATTTGAGTTCCTATTAGAGCCAGATCCAAATTGCTGAATGCAATGTGCCGCTGTAACAATTACACTTCTACGAATTAAGGTGGCAGAACAATAACCAGCGTTGGATGTGAGCCTTCCCATAGCACTATAGGGATAAGTAGCGCTTAAGTAGGCATTAGAACTAGCACTTACGGCTGAAGTAGGCAAATGTGACACTCTTTTGGAAGTGTAAGGGACTCCAAAAGAACCAAAAGCGCTAGGAAGATTAAAATTATCTGGTGGATTACTGGGATCCACTTCATTCTGAGGATTTTCTGTATTAGGAAATCTCCCCGGTGCTGCCACTCCTGACGTTAGTGGATTCGAGTTAAGTTCTTCTGATCCGGCTGGACTGAGATTAGGGAGATATAGTGGCGCTAGAGAATTCCTGAGTGGACTAGCACTGTTTACTGTGCGTTCAGACAACGGGGCTTGTTGGTTCTTAAGGACTACGGCTGCATCACGGTTTTGTGCCAATACAGGTATTTGCGAGACTATTAGCGAAGCTGTGAAAATAGGTATGCCAATTGCGACCACATAAAACTTGCACATAAATAAAATCACTCCTTGAGCTAGATGAATTAACTGCTATCATTATCAAACTTTTTATTTGAAATTAATTTCAGATTTTGATAAAAAAAGATTAAATTATTATTTGAAGTTAATTTTAAGCTGTGATAAAAAAAGATTAAATTAGTTGAAAATAAGTAAATTTAGCTACTAGGTTAAAACCTCGAAATTCTCCCAGTTTTGTATATTTAATTCCTTGAGGCGGAAGGCCAACGACTATGCTTTCTTCCCTCCACTCCCCACTCCCCACCTGACAGGTGTAGGTATTTTACGTGGGTATGAGTCAACACTTGAAAATGGGGGTTTGAAAACCTCTCAAAACTTAAACATTCAATTGTCCAATTGCCCGAACACTTGAATCATCCTTTGAGAACTAGGTGAAAAATCATGGATTCAAACACAACCAATAAATATGGGATTAAGAATCCTACTTATTGACCACGTAATCATCAGGGTTTCAGCCTCTGTGTAATAGACCTACACCTGTCAACCACTCCCCAATCCCCACTCCCCAAGTTTCTTAAAAACTTTAGCTATCTGGAACATGACCAGATTTCGCTAATTCTTGTTAACTTAAAGGAATGTTAATCAATGCTGAACACCTACTGCAATATCAACGCTGTAAACGCCGACCTGTCCTAGATACTCACGGCGAAAGACCTCAGCGTGAAGCTCCCAATGAGTTGCTACTCAAACTCCAACAAGATAAAATCGTTCATCGCAAGAGTATTTTGGCAGAGTTGGGTTATTATCACAAACCCGACTACCCCCGTGATGACTGGGAAGCAGGTCAAGCAGCGACTTTAGAATTAATGCAGCGTGGGGTTGAGTACATTTATCGCGGAGTCCTGTTAGCCAATTACCACGATTTGGCAGACTCGGAAAGTCAAGATGTTTCCCCATCCCTGGGATACACTATTGTCAGTCGTCCCGATTTACTGGTAAAACAGCCGGGATTGTCCTGTTTTGGCGATTGGATGTATGTGCCGGCAAATATCGAATTAGGTAAGCGTCCTAAGCAAGAATATCAAGTTGTGGCGGCGTTTCACGCTCATGTGTTGGCAAAGGTACAAGACTTTACGCCGGAAGTAGCTTGGCTAATTTTGCGTACCAAAGACAGGGATTATGCGGTGGATTTATCCAAATGGATACCAAAAATGCAGAGCATTTTGTGGGAGTTTATCCAAGCATTAGAGTTACCAGAACCACCAGAAGTATTTATTTCTCGTCAGAAGTGCAATCTTTGCCATTGGTACAATCAATGTTATGCGATCGCTCAATCACAGCAGCATCTTTCTTTATTACCAGGAGTCACACCTGTTCGCTACACCCAACTCCAGGCTTTGTCTATTCACACAGTGGAATCTCTCGCTCATAGCAGCCCTCTGATCCTAGAAGACCTTCCTGGTTTCAACCGCTTAGTAGCACCCAAGCTGATCGTACAAGCACAATCTGTACTGCAAAAACGGCCGTTTCTTTTACCGAATCCGTTACCAACAGAGGATATTATCTTTACGGCTCCTGTTGAGCTTTATTTTGATATTGAAGCACAGCCAGATTTGGATTTAGATTATTTGTTGGGAGTTTTGGTTGTTGATAAGTTAGCCAAGACAGAAAAATTTTATTCCTTTCTCGCTGAAAAGCCAGAAGACGAAGAATTAATTTGGCAGCAATTTTTAGATTTAGTTTGGCAATATCCCGAAGCGCCAATCTATCATTTTTGTGTGTACGAATTGGATACAGTCAAACGATTAGCGAAACTGTACCGCACTCCCAATTCTTCAGTGCGCCCTGTATTAAATCGGTTTGTGGATGTATATGAACAATTAACTAAAAGTGTCGCTTTACCGATAGAAAGCTATGCCCTGAAAGCCATTGCACGGTGGTTGGGCTTTGAGTGGCGGGAAAAAGAAGCTAGTGGGGCTAAGTGTATTTACTGGTATGACCAGTGGTTAGAAACAGGCGATCGCACCTTGCTAGACGTTATTCAAAGTTACAACGAAGATGATTGTCGGGCTACCCGGAGTGTGAAGGATTGGCTGGTGCAATTTGTGGAAAATGAATCTAGTTGGCGAATTTATTAATATTTATGGTCATAAATAAATTTTTAATAACATCACAAATTTGGTGACATTTAAATTTTTTTAGCCATATTAAAGCGCAAGTATCAAGCAATAGTTTCATTATTCTTCTATACCAAATTCAGAAAGAATATCGCTCGATAACTCATCGAAATCATCTGGCATTTTTACCTTCCCTTTCCATACACCTAAAGGACGATCAGGTTTTTGAGCAGAGGAAAACTTTTGATTTGGAGCATTTTTTAATTGTTCTGATTTGGCTCCCTCAGAATTGGGATACTTCAATATTTCTTGACGATCAGCTTTAAGTATTTCATCAATTCCCATAACCTAACTCCTGAAGTAATGCAGGGTTGAGTAAATAAAATATTCTACTTATATAGTTATATAGCAGTCCTAAATCATTTCTGAACCTCTTTACTTCTTCACTTGGCGACCTTCTCCCAAGGGGAGACGCTAACGCGGTAAGCGAAGCTATGCCGAAGGCTTTAGGCGACTTGGCGGTATGCGCTTCGCGTAGCGTGCGCGAACGATAAATTCATAAACCAAATAGGATGGCTGTAGTAAATTGTGATATTTTTTAATTGAGTTAAAATTTAATATATCTTATATAAACTTAACCAACTAGCTAAATCAGGAGAG
>REBL01000023.1 GCA_007692755.1 Nodularia sp. (in: cyanobacteria)
CCAAATATTCATCTAAATGAAATAAGGTAATCCGCGACCAATCTACACCACCCAAGCCAATGAAAGCATCCAGAAATTTGAGTTGGGAGTTTCCTGTGGCTAACAATACGGCTGCTGTTTGCTGTTGCTCTAAAATTTGCTGTAAATAGTTTTGGGCGATTTCGGCAACTTTCTCTGCCATTTCAACTTCAGAGTTGTAAATCTGCACCAATAATTGATCAACGCGAAACAAGTTTGTGGCGGCTAACATTTGCTTACATGGAATATTTGACAATAATGCACTTACTCCTTTCTTTAGTATACAAAATTTGGCGTTGCTGAACTAAAGTATGAAATGCCAAAATCACCTTAATTTTTCCTCTTTCCTTCGCGTCTTTGCGCCTAACGCACTTCGTGCTAGAGCCTACGGCACGCTCCGCGTTAGCAGAGCTTTCGCTTTAGCGATACGCTTCGCTGATGCGTGAAACAAATTCATATTTTCAATCAGCAACGCCCAAAATTTAATTCAGCATAATGATTGCGGACAAAAAACCATGTAAACTATGTAAATTAAGTTAACAATTATTTACGTTTACCAAAAATCATGCTGGCGGCAATTCTCTTTGACTTAGACGGTACGATCGTCAATACTGACCCGATACACTTCCAAGCTTGGCAAAAAATGCTGTTGAGTTACGATCTTCACATTGATGAAAAATTCTATAAATCCCGGATTAGTGGCGGGCTAAACCCAGAAATTGTCAAAGATATTCTGCCACAATTGTCTGTAGCTGAAGGTGAAAAGTTTGCCGATGAAAAAGAGGCGCTGTTTCGCCAACTCGCTCCCCATCTTCAAGCATTAAGCGGATTTGCTCAACTCATAGCATGGACAAAAAGACATCAGCTAAAACGGGCTTTGGTCACTAATGCTCCTAGACAAAATGCAGAATTTATGCTGGAGGTTTTAGGCATCAAAGAAGTGTTTCACACGATTGTTTTAGCTGATGATTGTAGAGCAGGTAAACCCGATCCTGAACCCTATGAACTGGCTTTGAACAAATTGGGAATTACCGCAGAACAAGCGATCGCCTTAGAAGACTCTCCCTCTGGTATTCGGGCCGCAGTCGGTGCGGGGATTCGTACCATTGGCATTGCTTCCACCCATGATCCGCAAGTTTTGCAAGAAGTTGGTACATTTATGGCAATTCCAGATTTTACTGATTTGCAGTTCTGGAAATTTCTCAACTCTTTGGTAGAGCCAGATTTGGGCGTGTCAACTGCTCAATAACTAACTCCTAAAAAGTTTCTGGCGGGGCGATATCTGTACCAAAACTACTAGAGTTTAACCCTGGTTTAACACATACGTCCGGCTTCTGGGATGATTTGCAAAGAGACGAAGACGGGGAATTTATCATATATGGATTCAGCGTCCTGCCAGTATTTGCTTGCTGAGATGTCAAGGTTAACCCCCCCACAGCCCCAGCCACAAGAGCTGTATAGCCTATATACAGATGTACGGGACGAATATCCATCCCCAATTTCGCCGAGGATTTTGGAGAATTATACCAAGAAGGTAAAATTGATTGCACTGTATCGGTTGCTGGTAAAGTAGCCGCTAAATTTGTGCCATTTAGTCCTACAGCATTCCCCATAGCTCGAATAAATCCCCGCACCAAAGTATCTTCAGGTAATAAATCAAGGCGGCAATTCTCTATTGCTTCCATGTGATGAATGGGTACATGAGTATAAATATTAAGTTGGCACAGAGAAAGACCTCGATCCTCACGAGCTTGTTTAAGTTCTTGACCGATTTTGCAGATAATTTTTATCCGTTGTTCGACTGCTATTTGCTGGGCTAGATCAGATGGGTTTGGTTTTTTATTCGGCTTAAACCACTTCATGATTTCTGCACTAGAAGGCTTTATTTCCAACTTTTCGGGCGAATTTACCGTCAATTTTGGTGCTTCCTTTTCTTCAGTAATATGTGTACTGCTGGTTGGCACTGCTATTTTTATACTTGATGAATCACTAGTTGCTGTTTCTACACTGGGTAGAACATTATCAGTTTCTGTAAGTTTTTCTGGTTGTGCAAATTGCTGGAATGCCAAACTAATAGCCTCTCTACCCACAGCTTTAAATAAAATCTTGATTGGTTCTCCTGAAGCACCCAGTAACTTTTGTAATGTAGCCATAGCAGCCTGATAAACTTGGCTGCTATGAAGTTCGGCTTCAATTTTACCTAATAGCGATCGCCACTCATCTTGAGAAATGTTGATGCTAGGGTTTCCCTGAATACTGAACAAAGGCACAGGTGTCATAGCCATGATCAAAGTTGCTCCTGATATTCAAACAAAAAGTGGTCTTACCTGTATAATTTCACGCTTTCTGTGCCTTCAGATCCGGATTGTTTTGTATTAATTATCCAGTTTTGGGAAAAAAATAGTAAACCTACTGGCTTATAGTTGAATTTACCCATGATTCTACAAGTTAATATTTTTGTCAAAGCTAATATTTATGCAGCGATTAACTTTACCAAATCTTTATTTACGAGTGAACACCAGATGAATAATATTTACTTAAGAATGAAGTTTTAATTATTACTTAATGCTTTGTTCGCTGCGACACTTTGCACAAAAAACTTTATCCGTTCCAGATATTCCTCACCACCAATAGTCGCTGTATTATTATGCTCTGCGGTCGGCACTAAAAGTAGTTGTTTCGGTTCGGGAGCGGCGTGATAAAGTTTTTGGCTCATGAAAGATGGCACAGTTGTATCAGCATTACCGTGAATGAATAACACAGGCATTTGTAACTGCGGCACTTTTTGAATTGATTCAAACCGTTGTGTGAGGATTAAATTCACCGGGAAAATCCGAAATAAGTTTCTAAAAGCCACCATATCCCGGATAGAGGTAAAGGAACTTTCCACAATCAATCCCGCCGCTTCTGGCTGTTTCAGGGCTAAATCAATGGCGATCGCGCCCC
>REBL01000009.1 GCA_007692755.1 Nodularia sp. (in: cyanobacteria)
TTTAGGCATGGGTGGTTTTTGCTTTTTATTAATATATTCTTAATTATCTGCTTCGGGGAAGCAGCCAGCACTTAAAAATTATAGTGAAATCGCAGCGATTACAAGTTGAGGGTGGGGACTTCCGCGAAACGTTAGGACTTATCCCGCATTTCTCACAAGTACAGAGTTCGCATTCCCCATAATCTTTACCCAGAATATGTTTCGGGCATTTTTGACAGGTTATTTTTTGATGCAGTCTGAAAAACCGGAATCTAGATTTTACAAGGGTTTGAGAATTGTGGTGAGAAATTCGGGTTATGTCGAAATGCGATTCGCTTACCTATAATCTGAGGTCAAGATTGTTTTCCGTTGATGTGATTTTATACTCCAATTCAGCAAAGCTCTAACTTTTCCATCGCTTTCCATAGATTTCTCCGTCGCTGATGCTCGATTCGCCATTGAGCAAGCAGATTTTGATAAACTTTTGGTGCTAATTCTTTGAGTGCAGACATCCATTGAGCGTGTTCAGTATAATCTGAATTGCGGGATAGTTCTGGCCTGGGTACAAAGTTATGTAGCTGTGTTTTCCAATAAGCCATCACCTGATCCCAGAGGTCATTGGGTGCATACTGCTGTAAATATTTTTTTCGGAAGGTATCATCACGAGATGACATATCTCTCGGTCTAATAACGACTTGGTAAAACTGGGGATAGGGAGGTTGAGTCTGAGAATATATTTCAGTCAAATCTTTGGTTAGCAACCGCAAAATGTCATAAGCTTCCCCCAATTCTCCCTTATTTTCTGGTAAATTTGTCAGCCATTGTAGAATTTGTGCTTGAAAGCCAGTCGCATCCAGGTCGGAAGCAGCAGCAGAGTTAATTAGCCAGTGTAACCACCAATTATCAACCGTCTTAACCGTTGTGTATAAATCCCAACGGGATTGGGGTTTAGCACGTCGAACTACATAATCACGCCAGGATGAAAATAAAGATTGATGGATTTCTACAGCGATAGGTATATTTGTAAAAGTTTCCAATATCACTGACCAATCGAAACAGCTATCAAAGACGATCTGCTGAATCTTTAAAGCCTGAATCCGTTCTGTTTGTCCCAATCCTGCGGCTGTTTGCTGATAATAGCAAAGTAAAGTTTTCTCATTCTGCCAATGTCCGTGATTATTCCCCGACCCATCAACAATGGTAAACAGCAGTGAAGTTTCTGGTTGCCAAGACTGACCCCTATGTTGGGATTTTAGCAAGGCATCTACAGTCTCCTCAATGACAGCCAAACTTGCCGGAAAGTCTTGTTTAGCCAATAAATCTGCGATGACTGGTAACCCATTTTGCCATTGTTGCCCAATGGTTGCCCGTAGGTTGTTTAAATATATCTCTGGTGGTGCATATTGCTGGGTGGCTGTCATGTAAAAATCATGCCAGTGGGAATAGATATTGTCTAACGGTTTCTGCCATAAAGCAGTTTCTCTGTTAGCATTTAGACCAGCTAGAATACACTTTTGTTCCTCATTAGATAACTGTGATAAAAAATCGGAGATCGCATCATTATCTAAAGTTATATGTTCAAAATTTTCTTCTTGCTGCCTGATGCTCTGGGCAAAATTGAAAGCATCCTCTCCGGCATTTTTGACTCTCAACCATTCCCAATGCAATAAACAAGTAGTTAGATGTTTTTCTAAATAAATGCCATCATCAATATCCATCCAGTCGGGTATGCCAGATATGATTTCACTTTCTGCTAACACAAGTGCTGAAGTAAAACCTGAATCGGGATTAAACCTGTTTGCAAAAGCTATTTCCACCAGAGGCAGCATTTTTTGAGCAACTTGATCTAGATTTTCGGCAAATTGATAAGTGTCAAAATAAGGAGGTTCCCAATCGGCTTCTTGTAATATATACTCCCCTTCTTCAGCCGCAGCCTCTACAATAATTTCCTCCCATTCTTGCCACAATCCTAACCATATTTGGGCTAATTTAGCTTGAGAAACAGGTTGGGGTTGAACTTCTTGAGTCTGTGCAATTATTAGTGGCGGAGTGAGGATTTGCTTGATAGTTTCTTGAGTATCTGCTGGAAGTTGTTTTAAAGCCACATCCCGCAAATCGTTAGATAAAACTGCAAACAGGACATTGAGTAACTGCGAAATTTCTGGCTGTGTTAGCGCCGCCTGGATGCGACTCCCCACACTACCCAAATCTTCTTCCTGATGGCTCTGATTCTTATTCTGTTTTGACATTGGGGTTGACAGCTAGTTGTATTGCAATACTTTCCAGACTATGCTTTCAAAAGGCACACTTCACCCAGGGGAAACAAAATTTTATCTTCACACTTCCAGGAGATAGCCCATTGTTTTAATTTACTGTAGCGCAAAAATTGTACAAGTATTTGCATAACAAATTATTATAATATCTCCGGTAAGTTGAAATCAGCGATACACTGGGAAAATTCTTTGAGGAAGTATTAATGGCACAGTCAAACGGGGTGAAAAATCAAACATCTGCACAAGAATTGCCTACAGTATCAGATATTCAAGATCCGGTAGCAAGTGAAGCACAGGGTGAATTAGTGGCGGATGTCCAAGATATTGACGGCATTTTGAACTCACTCAAAACTTTACTGAGTAGTGTAGAAAAGCTCCAAAAAATTCGCCAGGAAGTGGGTGATGTCAAACCTTTGATTGGGCGGATGCTGGATGGAGAACTGATGGCTGGCGAAGAACTTGAGCAACTTAAGACAGGTGTAAGTGGTCTTTCTCGCCTCATTCGTGCTTATAGCGACCATCAAGCCGCTTTAGCTAAAGCCCAACCTGCTAGAAACCTGTTAGATCAAGTTTTGAAAGGTTAGTCAAGCTAACTGATATTTTCTGTCAGAAATATTGTTCAGCAATTCACAAAAAAGATGGATATATAGCAACCGCCAAGGAGGTTAGGACGCAAAATGCAAGACATCCTCAATGGCAT
>REBL01000187.1 GCA_007692755.1 Nodularia sp. (in: cyanobacteria)
ATGAACTACACCCAGATTAAGGGCTATATCGATGCACACTTGGTAGGAATCGACCAGAAAACCAGTTTATTAGAACAGTCAAATAGACCCGAATTTAAACAAATAGCAGCAGATGAACAGTATGAAAAGAAAGAATTGAATGAAGCACTGAATAAAGGAGACAAAGCCAGATATGACCTTATCCCTGAAAAAGACTATCAATCATCTCCCGGACTAAAAGCCAAGTTATTGCAACTGAAAACTGCACTAGGTTTCTAACCAATAAATAACCCCAGTCGCCTATCGAGTTGACCTTTTTGAATTGATTTGACTGGGGTTTGTGTATATAACATTCTTCCCTATCCTACTATGCAGCCTGACCACCTTGATGAACTGCTAGATACTGAAGACTCAGAACCAAACCAAGACACAGCGCGATATCTGCAATACATCGAAAATAAATTGTATGAAGAGATAGAAGCGCGTAAACGGCTTGACAGTGGGGTGTTATTTCTAGTCTGTCAACTTGGTTCAGTCAGTCTCAGTTGGTTCTTGTTTACCCTACAAGTAAGCATTAGTTTGATAGTTGCAACTTGCATTATTTGCGCTTTACTTCCCGGCTTGATAGATGCTGGCGAAAGCTTCAACTTTGAATTAAGTTCTGAGCGTTGGGAAATTCGCCACAGTAAACCATTGGTTGCAATTTCTAAACTTGCCATTGGTGGGGTTATCTCATGGCACTCAACCCGAAAAATTAGCAGTGCAGTCTATCAAACCCATGCAGCCATTAAGGAAACTTACAGCGAGATTAAAGCGGCTGAATCATTAGGGGGAGGCTTTCAGGTTCCCGGCTTAGAACTATTAATAGCTGGTGTAGTAGGGGTGGGGTTGATAGCATTTTCAAACATGAGGAATAAGGGGAACTCAGATGTATAGAAAGAACGGTTTTTTAACTAAGTTCATAGGGGTGCTAGTGTTCATCGTATCCGCCAACTATTTAATCATGGGACTGTATGACACTGGTTACAACTTGGCATTACTTGCAGACTGGATGCGTGAAAACCAAATAGATAGAAGCATTATTAATTTCATCAATGCTGGGATGATTCACATTGAGTTAATTATGATTGTGAGTTTTTTATTGGCTTTGTTGTTTGTATGGATGAAGTGAACAATTGAACCATGCAAGAGATAGAACAATTCAACCACCAACTGAAAGCACAACGAAGAACAGCCACATTCTTATCAACTGCTTTGTTTATTGGTGGTGTTTCGCTATGTCTTCCACTGTTTGCAGATACTACTAAATATCCTGAAACATTATTCTGCTTTAATCCTGAGACTGACGTGTGCGAGGGTCATCAAATCAAGCGGGGTATTAGTTGGATAATTGACCGGGAACGGCGTAACTTTACTTTTGATAACAAGGTGAAATTCTTAAGGGTACTCCCTCCAGAATCACCCAAAGCACCCCTTTATGGTGTACTGGGAACTGTTCTTTTAATTGGCGCGTATGGTGTAAGTAAATCACTCACAGATACACAAGAGAAAGCAATTCATTCTCAATTCTCACTGCTGAAAATTAAAGCATTGGAGAATGATATTTATGTGTCTAATCACTTAGACTTAACTGCATACAGCAAACAGCACCAATCCCAAATAACTAAGGAGATAATTGCACGCGATACTGTAGGAGCAATCGAACAATTAAAGACTGAAGGAGAACAGCAACTAGACCACATTAACGGACAATTACAAGGTGAAATGGCGCTTAAAAGTCACGAGTTACAGATATCAGAACTGGACAAAGCTATTGCTGACAATCGTTTATCCACTGCTGAAACTACTCGTAAAATTGAGAAGATATCAAAGCCAATTACTGACAGTAAATCTGATACTCAATCACCTAATGAAGCCCTCAAAACCAGCTTGATAGATGCCTTGAAAAGCCATGAAGATGGGTATTTGTGGAAAATCATCAATTCACTTAAACCATTGTGGCTCATTGGCAATCAAGGGTCAGGCAAGACTTATACTGCTGGTGCGATCGCACTAATCAGAAAATACTGCCTCGATGCACCAATCCATCAACTAATCGACCGTCACGCCACTGGTGATAATGCGGATGTGTGGCAACTGCTAGAAGCCACCAGCAAGGCAGAATCAGAGGATGAAATCAGCACCGCTTTTGAAGATTGCTGTGATAGGTGGCTGCAACGGATTAAGGAGAAACCCACTAAAAAGCAGCAGGTAATTTGTGATGAATTTACAAATTTGAAATCACTTTGTGGTGATAGCGCGATCGCTTTCTTCAAAATGTCCCTCACCGACACCCGCAAAGCTAAAGAGTATTTGCTAGGAATCACCCATAATGCCACCAATGAATCATTCCCAGATGGTACAGCATCAGCACGTAAGGCAGGGACAATTTTACTGGAGAAGTTTAGCGCCAATGGTGAAACACCACTATCTAGGGTAGTTGTCCGCTATGGCCTTGTCGATGAAAACGGGAACAACTTAGAAGATGAAGAAAGGACATTACCAAGCTGGATGCACCCTGAGCGCATTTACCAGCACTTCAACGGTAAGCCAATCAATTTTGATGACTAATGCAAGTTGCCATTCCACCATAATGAAATCACACAAGCGATTAACTGTTGATATGACACAAGTTTACCAACCCCGTCGTCGAAGCCGTATCCTAGCACCATCTGTCATCGCACCGTCAGACCTTGATCACCGCCGGGAACACAGCAATACTCTGGCTTTGCAATGTCGGGCTGTGTTTGAACGCCTGCGGGAGCATTTGATAGAAACGCATTACAACTGGTTTATTGCCATCGACCCCGAAAGTGAAAATTATTTGATTGATCAAACTTTGCCAGGACTAACCCAACAAATCCGTCATTCTTATGGTGATACCGATGTCAAGCTTACCATCTTTCGCCTAAATGATACTGGAACCTGTGGCAGACTATGGGTGTAGGTGCTTTTGGGGACAATGGTGAGCTATGGTTTGAAATCCAGATGCTGGCCGCCAATGGAGATGTATTTTCTGTGGAAGCTCTATTTGATACTGGCTTTACTGCGGGGTGGCTGGCTATTAATACCCAAGATTTGGAAGCATTGGAATGGTTAAGAATTGCTGCCCAAATCTTCATGACAACAGCACGAGGGGAAGGTCAGTTCAATTTGTATGAAGGCAGGGTGGTCATTGATGACACCGAGTTTACTATTCCCGTTCACGTTGGGGATGATATTCCCGATACCCTCATGGGTTCTGCGTGGTTGGACATCATGCAACTGGTCGTCAATAAACCTCAAGGGATATTAACCTTAGAAATAGTCAAGGGAAACTAAAAACAGGTTTGGCTAATCAGCTTAATACAGAAGGGTTTGTGCTAGATTGGCATACCGTGATTTTTTTGCTTATCCCATTTTCATGTGTTCTGGTGTACGCAGGTCATGATGGCTACTTATTCAGTATTGTTTCTTTTTGGATATTTTAGCTAGTTAGACATGACTAGTACCGCCGTGAAGTCAAAAGTTAAAAGCCAAAAAGCTGATGTTATAAGCGTTTCATTGATTTCAAATGGTTGTGCTATTTAAGCTGTGCTGTACTAGCTTTGTACAATACAACTTTTAAACGAGAAGATTTACCGTAAACTGTACTATGTGTTTTTGAGCCTAGCTATGCCAATTATTGCAGTTATTAATCAAAAAGGAGGAGCCGGCAAGTCAACAGTTGCCGTGCATCTAGCGCGTTGGCTGCAAAAACAACGTAAATCTGTGTTGCTTGTGGACGCAGATGCTCAATGCTCATCTTCCAAATGGCTGGCGCGATTAGAAAAAGATGTTCCTTGCCAGATTCTTCAAGCACCTGATGCACTGTTGGATGAGTTACCTAAATTGATAGATGAGTACAATTGGGTCATTGCTGATGGGCCGGCCGCGCTGTCCGAAACAACTAGAGCATTGATTTTAACTGCTGATTTAGTGATTGTTCCTTGCCAACCTACTGGTGTTGATTTGGAGAGCGCTTCAGATACTGTAAGGTTAATTCAGCAAGCTCAAAGAATTCGCCGTGGAGAGCCGAAAGCAGTGATGTTTGTTAATCGGGCAGTCAAAGGAACTAAATTAAAGGATGAAGCGATTGAAGTTCTGCGACTGATGCCAAATGTTATCGTTCTGGAAAATGTGCTTCATCAGCGCCAAGTTATTGCTGACTGCTACGGACAAAACTCTACAGTTTTTGATTTGTCTGGCTCCACAGCAGGAATTGCTAGACGTGAAATTGAGCAAATATTTAAACAAGCCTTGGAGGTTTTAAATGCCTAAAGCAAGGCAACCACTTAGTCAAGGACTTGCTGCTTCTATTGCCCAAAAATTTATTGCAGATCCAGCAAGTGTTCAATCTTCTCAAACGATACCAATTGAACAAATTCAACTTCCAGCCAAACAACCCCGTCGTTATTTTGACCCCAATAAACTAGCTCAGTTAGTTAAATCAATTCAGGAACATGGCATTTTGGAACCTTTGCTGGTTCGCCCATTGGAAAATGGTAATTATGAGCTAGTCGCAGGGGAAAGGCGTTATCGAGCAGCGCAAGAACTGAAATTACCTGATGTTCCTATAGTGAGTAGGGAGTTTGACGACCAACAGGCTCTCCAAGTTGCTTTAATCGAAAACCTACAACGCGAGGACTTAAACCCTGTTGAGGAAACCGAGGCAATTCTTGACCTGCTTTCGATTACTCTCAACATCAGTAATGATGAGGTGGCTTCTATCTTGCATCGTGCCAACCATGCCAAAAATCGTGGTCAAGAATTGGAGGAAAACGTTTTCCTCCAACTTCAAACTATCGAATCAGTTCTGGCTGGCATTGGTCGGTTTTCTGCGGAATCG
The DNA here is from genome assembly GCA_007692755.1 of Nodularia sp. (in: cyanobacteria). Taxonomy (GTDB): domain Bacteria; phylum Cyanobacteriota; class Cyanobacteriia; order Cyanobacteriales; family Nostocaceae; genus Nodularia. The sequence continues at coordinate 4,886 of REBL01000187.1, forward strand.
TTTCGTACCAGTCGTTTACCGTTGCTGACTCTGCCTGCTGAGATAATGCGCGCATTACGAGAAGGTCAGATTGAGTTTACCAAAGCTAGAGCGATCGCTCGTGTAAAAAATGAGCAGCAGCGAAAAACTTTACTAAAGTTAGTAGTATCCAAGAATTTGAGTTTGAGCGAAATTAAGCAAAAAATCCAAGAACTGAATGTCACTGAAAAAGAAAAATCTAGTACCAGCTATGTTCAGAGATATTCCCAGATTGGTCAACAATTAAAGAAAGCAGATATTTGGAATGACCCAGATAAACGAGCAAAGTTAGATACTCTGCTTTCTCAAATAGAAGATTTAGTTAAAAAGACTGATGAGTAAGGTATTAGGACTTTTCCAAAAACAAATATTAGATTAGAGATGATAAAAATCACATCAGGGGCAAAGTAGGTAAAATCGGTTGCATTGCCCAAATGTATCATCAACACAGAGGTAGATTTGCTGCGGCATCGTGTCAATCATGCCCAAAATCATGGTCAAAAAGTGGAGGAAAACGTTTTCCTCCAACTACCTCTTCAGTCCTAGTTGGTAATGGTTGTGTGACGACTGAAAAATCCTTTCCTACCAGTCTTTGACCATTAGGGTATTAAAAAGTCAAAGATATGGGATGACCCCAAAAAGCAGAAACGTTTAGAAAATCTGGTCGCTGCTATTGAAGCTTTCATAAACGAATCCAACTCAGCTTTAAGTGCCAGAGGCAAGCAATCGCGCCCGGAGAAAAATCAGCAGGATCATCAAACACAGAGGTAGATTTGCTGCGGCATCGTGTCAACCATGCCCAAAATCATAGTCAAAAAGTGGAGGAAAACGTTTTCCTCCAACTACCTCTTCAGTCCTAGCTGGCAATGGTTGTGTGACTGCGAAATCCTTTCCTACCAGTCGTTGAGCATTACTGAATCTGCTTGCTGAGATTTAACAAGCACTACCATTCGGTCAGATTGAGTTAACGAAAGCTAAAACGATGCCTTTGGCGATCGCCTCGCCGCAGTGCTGGAGAAAAATCAGCAGGATCATCAACACAACACAGAGGTAGATTTGCTGCTACATTGTGTCAACCATGCCCAAAATCGTAGTCAAAAAGTGGAGGAAAACGTTTTCCTCCAAAGTCAAAATATCGCAATCTGTGGTGCTATTAAGAACATTTTTTCAGAAACCTTTCCGGTATTTCATCAGTCTGATGTTTCAACTTATGTAAAAACCCGTAAATGTCTGACTCCACTCAGGGTATTCCCGGTTTACCTGATTTGACACATCCTACAGAGCTAATTCAGTTTGGCTCTCAGGTACTGCAAGCTTCGTTGTTATTGGTATTTTTGGTCATAGCTTTAGGAATAGCGATCGCTATTGTGAGTTTTTCTCTCCGTCGCCATGAATCGGAACAAGTAATTTTCGTTGGTGAGTGGTCTGTTCGTTACTCCCAAATTTTGGGGGGATTGCAGCATCTAACTGTAGTATTGGTGCTATTAGTAGTAGGATTTTTTCTCTGTTCCACTTTGAGCAATCGATATCACCACTGGGAACAAGCAAAGGTGGCTCAAGTAGCTCAAAGTGTTGCTGGTGAAAAGTTAGAGCAAATTGCGCCCCGGATTCGCTATGTCACCCAACAACCATTTACTTATACCACCCAAGTTGATGGCAAGATTATCAAGGTAACTGATACACAAGAAGTTAACCGCTATTTAGCATTGGCTGGCTCACAAATTCAGGTAAAGCTTGACCAAAACACAGATGTTCAAAATCGTAGTGCTGTTTATCGCGCTGATTACATTGCTGATTACAAAATTATTAACAGACTCAAAGACATTAATAATTTCTTTTTTGAAGCACCACCACCCAACGGTTACTCATTACTTTCTAACTATAAAATTGAGCGAGATCAGACGCGATTAGAACCCAATAATCCGGGGGAATATAGTTTTCCCTTCAGCCTACAACCGGGAGCAGAAACCAACTTTCGTGTTACTTATCAGGCGCAAGGAGGATCACGCTGGGTATATGACAGCGCTGGACAGTTATTATCTAATTTTCGCCTGACAGCAATTGCCAACTTTGCTTCTGCTGATTTTGCCAGTGGGATTGTTCCTAATGAGACGAAAGTTGATAGACGCAGCACGGAATTTATTTGGAAATTTGATGATAATGTCGCAGTGAGAAACCCATTTGGTGTGTTTACCAACACAAACCCCATTCGCAATACTGGAATTATTCCCCGGCTCTTATTGTTAGCACCAGCGTTATTTCTGTGGTGGATCTTGTTGCTGTATTGGTCATTACCAATGAGTATCAAAAATGTCGCGATCGCATCTGGTATTTTCTTTGCTTGTCTGCTGACCTTGACTTATCTCAGTCGCTTCATGAATGCACAATTAGCTTGGACAATGATTTCCCTAGTATTATTAGCGCTGACTTATGGTTTAGGTTACAACCGCAATGCTTCTCTTGCTGCCATTATTTGCACCATAGCAGGAGCAGTATTGCCAGTTTTCGGATTATTAGTACCATTCAGTGGTCTGACTCTCAGTGTTGCAGGCTTGCTTTCAGTTATTTGGTTAGCAGTGCGCCACTGGTATGGCTGGTATAGTTTGCAGCTATAAGATACAGTAAAATAACAGAAATTTTTTTGGCTCTAGTAGTCTGTCAAAAAGTAATTGACGGATTAGATTATACCATACAGGATGTAACCCGATGGTGGCGTTAAAAATAAATAACTTGTGTTGAAAGTTTTAGAGATAGCACTTGAGATTAATCAATGGAAAATTTACAGGTCAATTTTTCATCCCCTTAAATATTGTGGGCTTATACTTGCTACTATGATTAACCATTAGGGGCAGTGGATCAAGTGTGAAAATCGACCGACACGGCAAAGCCAAAGTTCTGACTCAACAAGAAATTCAGCGCCTGTTCACCGAAGGTTTAACCACAGTGCGTGACAGAACCCTATGTGCTGTCATGCTGTACACAGCTTGTCGTGTCAAAGAATGCGTCACCCTAAAAATTACAGATGTCTACGATCGCAAAGGCAAAGTCCGCCCAGAGCTAATTCTCCGCAAAGGCAACACCAAGGGCAAACTAGCCACGCGTACCATCCCAGTCCTAGAGGATTTGCGGCGCTTCCTGGAAGCCTACAAACACAAAACTTCCCTAGATCAATACCTGTTTCCCGGACGTTGGGGACGGGGACATTTGCATGAAGATTATGCAGCCCTGATCTTTCGCGAAGGATGCAAGCAGGTTGACATTGAAGGCGCAAGTAGCCACAGTTGTCGCCGCACAGCCTTAACGATCATGCACAGAAATGGCGTACCCTTGCGAGTCATTCAAGAAATCAGTGGACATCGTAACCTAGAGCAGCTGCAACGGTATCTGGAAGTAGAATCAGAGCAAATTCGGGGCGCGATCGCCATGTTGAGTATGCTTACCCCAGTGTCTACGGATTTAGATGGCCAAGCAAGTCCCCAAAACGAACAATACCAGCCGTTTTAGATCGGCAAAGTGGGCTATCCCGATCTAAAGGGAATGCTCCTGGGAGTCGGAGTTTGGGGACTAAATCTCTAATTTGCCTCGAATGATTTTTTCATCTCTAAAGCCTACCAGTATGGCTGTGCCATCTTTGACGAAAAGTGGACGTTTGAGCAGCATGGCATCTTGAGCGAATGCGTCAATCCACTGTTCGTCAGTCCAAGTTTTCTTTTCTTCACCTAAAGCACGGTATGATTGTCCAGAAGTGTTACGCATGGGCGCAAAACCCAAGGACTTCACCCAGTTTTGAATCATGTCACGGGTGGGCGGCGTTTCTTTGGTATTAATGAACTCATAGTCAATGCTGTTGTCTTGGAGCCACGTAAAAGCTTTTTTACAAGTGCCACAGTTGGGGATACCGTAAACCTGAAGGGACATAAAAAGTTAATCAACAATTTCCATGACATATATATACATGGTTAGTTTAACTTCTGGCGATGGTGCGGCGCGCGATCGCGCTGAGGCAATCAATCAATTACGGTGGGGTGTAGTACATCGCCTACGGTAGAGTAGAATGCCATCATTCACAGTTAAGATCACTTGACGGGGTAATATAATCCATCGTCACCAAAACGCCAGCCACGAGTACCAGGATCTCGATGACGGCTCCATGACTCGAACTCAGATGGTGTGAGATTTTCTCGCTCCCTAGACAAACTTAATTCATCAACACCCAATCTGCGAGCTAAACTTTCACCGGTGCAGAAGTTAAGTTCTACTTGTCTTCCGTGGAATGGATGAGATGATGAAAATTGTCTTCTGCCTGTATTTCCTTGGTGACGCAGCTGCCCAAGTGTATGATTAATTTGGGCAAGGCTTTTGGTAACAGTTTCTAACTTTTGTTCCAAGTGACTCGGTTGTTGTGCTTGTTGTTGAGGTGATGTCGATTCTATACCCTGTTCTATACTCTGGGTGAGATCCCCCAACATTGTTTCAATTTGTTGCAAGCGATTTTCTACACTGTTTGTATTATGTACCTGATTTGCTTCCAGTGCTGAAAGTCGGTTGATGACGTGGTGTAGAACATTTTCTATACTATGTTCAGCGACTTCCGTTTGCTCCAGGACTTGATGTAGACTTTGGACTACTAACTCTGTAGCTGAGGTGTTGCGTTTTTTGGCTTCGGCTCTAAGTGCTTCAACTAAAGATTTGGGAAGTTTAAAATTTACCGATTCCCGTTCTATGACCATGAAAACACCCGCACTCCAGCAATACCCTTCTTTACTTAGCTTACAGCTTGTTGGTATGTCTGTTGCCATCTGTGTTTTCTACCTGACTGTGGCAAAGGTCTCTATTGCGGCGGATTCGCTTCCTCAATTTTAGGCTAGAGACAAATGCGATCGCTTCCCCGGACTCACTTTACCCAAAACGCACTTTATGAGATTAGCACTCAACACAGGGTATACTGGCAAAGCATTGAATGTCGCACACTAAACATCTGCTATGGGCAAACTGACACTGCCACAATTGGAACGTCATTTATTCTCCGCAGCTGATATTCTGCGTGGGAAGATGGATGCTTCCGATTTTAAAGAATACATCTTTGGGATGCTGTTCCTAAAACGTGCCTCTGATGTGTTTGAGCCGCAGTATGAGCAAATATTACAGCAGAACTTGCAAAAAGGACGCACAGAGGAAGAAGCGAAACTCAGAGCAGAAAGTCCTACAAGCTACAAAGAGACTTTTTTCGTGCCAGAACAAGCACGTTGGGCATATATTCGGGACGAACTGCATAAAAATGTTGGTCAAGGACTTACTGATGCCCTCAAAGCATTGCAAAACAGTAATAAAGCCTTAGATGGGGTATTAGGACACATTGACTTCAACCGCAAAGCTGGGCAAAGTTCCATTTCAGATGTCAAGCTACGGCAGTTAATTCAACACTTCAATAAATATCGCTTGCGGAATGAAGATTTTGTCTTCCCTGACTTATTGGGTGCTGCTTATGAATATTTGATTAAACAATTTGCAGATTCCGCAGGTAAAAAAGGCGGTGAATTTTATACCCCCCGTGAAGTCGTGCAGCTAATGGTGCGCTTATTAAAACCCCAGGCAGGAATGTCAATTTATGACCCCTGTTGTGGTTCTGGTGGTATGCTCATTCAGTCTAAGCAATATGTTGAAGAAAGCAGTGGCGATTCCCAAAATTTATCTTTGAATGGGCAAGATAATAACGGTGGTGTGTGGGCAGTTTGTAAAATTAATATGCTCCTGCATGGAATTAGAGATGGAGATATTCACAACGACGATACCCTATTTAATCCCCTGCACGTTGACGACGGACAACTGAAACAATTTGACCGCGTAATTAGTAACCCGCCATTTTCCCAAAACTACACCCGTGATGGCATGAAATTTACAGGGCGATTTACACATGGTTATTGTCCTGAAACGGGTAAAAAAGCTGATTTAATGTTTGCTCAACATATGTTGGCAGTTCTCAAACCAGATGGCATGATGGCCACAGTTATGCCACATGGGGTATTATTCCGGGGTGGTGAAGAAAAGAAAATCCGCGAAAGTTTTATTAACAATGATCTTCTAGAAGCAGTCATTGGTTTACCGCCCAATTTATTTTACGGTACTGGTATTCCTGCCTGTATTTTGGTGCTGCGTCCCCAAGGTGCTAAACCAGAGGAACGGCAAGGTAAAGTATTATTTATCAACGCCGATGCTGAATATTATGCAGGACGCGCACAAAATTATTTGCGTCCAGAACATATTGAAAAAATCACCTGGGTATTTGAAAATTTTGTTTCTTTACCTGGATATTCCACAATTGTCACCAAGGAAGAATTAGCCAATAAAGATAACAATTATAATTGCAATATTCGCCGTTATGCTGATAACGCCCCACCACCAGAACCCCATGATGTCCGAGCGCATTTATTGGGGGGAATTCCTCAAGTAGAAGTAGCAGCAAAATCACCCCTGCTTAACACGCATGGTTTTGATGCTAACCGCATATTAACAGCGAAAAATGATTGATGATGGCTTTAATTTTACAATTAATTTCTCACCCTTTGGTGAAAATGTGCTTCTATAATTTATTTGAGATGAACGATTAGAATTTATTTGAGATTGACAACTGATTTTTACAGAATAAATGAGCGATTATTTGGATTTTATTCCTGCCATTACCGAACGTTCCCAAATTAAAACTTTTATGGAAACGGATATCGGTGTAAAGCAACAAGAACAGAAGTTATATGACACTTTTGCTACTTGGTGGCAACTACACTCACCCAATTTAGCTGCATTACCACAAACAAAAAAAGTGATGGAACTCCGCGCTGAGTTTATGAGTTCCTTCGTTACGATTTTAGAACCTGTGGGACTACTGGACAGGTTTAAAGTTGCGGGTGTAATTGCCAGTTGGTGGGATGAAGTCAAGTATGAATTGAGAACATTATCTGAATCTAATTTTGGTGGTTTAGTTGATAGTTGGGTAGATACAATTAAAGATGCCCTAGAAAAAGATGATGATGATAAGAAAAAACAGGAAAAATTTAACCCCCTCGAACATAAATTAGTCCTGCGGTTAATGCCCAATTATTTAGAAGATATAGCCGATGCTGAGGCGCTGATTGCAGATTTAGAACAGCAAAAAGCAGCATTTGAACGCGGTGATGAGGCAGAAGGTGAGACAGGTGATGAGGATGAAGCAGAAGCAGTTAATTATGTCAAGCAATTAGAGATGGTGTTAAAAACTCTGAAGAATGCTATTAAAGAACCAAAGAAAGAACTTAAAAGTTTGAAAAAATCGCCTTTATTGCATGGTGATAAAATTGCCGAAATTGAGGCTTTTATTGCTGAGAATGAAACAGAAATTAAGGCTATAGAGTTACAGTTAGAACCTTATAAAGAAATTAATCGACAATTGCGAGAAGCCAAGACGCAGTTAAGGACTTTAAAAAATGGATTAGTCCAGCTTTTAGAAACTGCACGGACAAATTTGACTGAGGTTGAATGTCAAGATTTGGTATTAGGAATATTCAAGGATGGGTTAATTAGTGAATTGGATCGATATATGACTGCACACCGACAGGAGGTAATTGCAGCAGTAGAAAATTGGTGGGATAAATATCGGGTAAATTTGCAGAATATTGAGTCAGAACGGGATAGTGCAGCGCAACAGTTGAGTGAGTTTATGCGGGGGTTGGGATATGTGTGATCTTGTTGTGGAAAATGAAGAGTTTCAAGATTCGCCACTTGGGAAGATTCCAAAAGATTGGGAAGTATCTCCTATTGAAGATAAACTTCAGCGTATTATTGACTATCGAGGAAAAACACCAGAGAAAACTACTTCTGGTGTTCCTTTAGTTACTGCCAAAAATGTTCGTGATGGATATTTAGATACAGAGCCACAAGAATATATTAATGAAAAAGACTATGATTTATGGATGAGACGAGGGCTTCCAAATCCTGGAGATGTTTTATTTACAACTGAAGCACCACTGGGAAATGTTGCACGAGTTCCCAGTTATAAAATTGCTCTGGCTCAACGCCTTTTAACTCTTTGCCCTAATCCTAATGAACTTGATGCCGGTTATTTATTTTGGCTTCTGAACTGGTTAGATTCACGTCAAAAGTTTGAACAAAAATCTACTGGATCAACTGTTTTAGGTATTAAACAATCAGTATTTCGCAAAATTTTATTTCGATTTCCTCCATTACCTGAACAGCAACGTATTGCTGAAATATTGGATAAGGTGGATAATGCGATCGCACACACAGCTTCTCTGATTTCCAAACTTAAACAAATCAAAGCCGGACTCCTGCACGATTTACTCACACGCGGGTTAGATGAAAACGGACAACTGAGAAATCCACAAGCACATCCTGAACAGTTTCAAGATTCACCACTGGGTATGATTCCGAAAGATTGGAATATAGTAGATTTACTATCCTTGTGCGATAAAATTACTGATGGTTCACACCAATCAGTTAAAACATCAGATAGTGGTGTTCCCTTTTTGTATGTTTCTTGTGTGAGAGATGGGCAAATACTTTGGGAACAAGCTGCAAAAATATCAGAAAAAATTTATATAGAAATTTCTAAAGGTCGAGAACCTTTACAGGGATTAATTTTGTATACTGCTGTTGGTTCTTATGGACACGCTGCTTTAGTTAAAAATAATCGTAAGTTTAGCTTTCAAAGACACATTGCTTATGTTCTTCCTAATATTGAAATCATAATACCTGAATATTTAGTTACATTTTTAAATAGTTCACATTGTCGAAAGTATGCGGATAAAGTTGCTTTAGGAAATGCTCAAAAAACTGTAACATTAAATGCGTTGTCAAGTTTTCCTATTGTTTTACCCGAATGGGAAGAACAACAACGAATTACTGAAATTATCAACAAACACGACACACGCATCTGCAAAGAAGAAGCTTACCTTAATAAACTGAAACTGCAAAAACAAGGATTAATACACGACCTCTTAACCGGAAAAGTGCGAGTCAAAAACTAAGACTCGCTAATTAGCTTTTTAGCTCCCACCTTGACTTTTATCAGTTATTATAGTATGATTGTACTATAATAAAGCCAGTCTCACCCTTAAAACACAAGAATGCTGCTTTTAGCATTATCACACCTGAATTACAGAAACTTTAGATAAAATTCTTCAAACTCTCAAATCACCAGTTACAAGAAGATTTACAATAAAATAACAGCCATTCACCCCAAAGCTGAATTTACCCATAGTATAATGCTTAATTCAGTGCATTTTACTAGGGGGGTGAGTAGCTCTGTGCGTTTTTATTTCCAGAAGAAAAAAATTGAAGCACTTTACACAGAAGAAAAAAATGCTCACAAATACCCAGGAGTGGTTGACGACTTCTTTGAAGTCATGGCAATTATTGACGCTGCTGTAGACGAACGAGACTTGTATGCCCAAAAAGGATTGAGATTTGAAAAACTACAAGGAAAACGTGGAAAGGAGGGACAACGTTCTCTGCGTTTAAATGCTCAGTGGCGTTTAATTGTCACCTTGGCTGAGGATGAACAAGGAAACTACTTGACAATTATTGATATCGAAGACTACCACTAACACCACGCAGCAGGGGAAACAGGAATATGAACCAAAAACTAGCACCAGCAAGAGTACCAACACCAGGAAGAATTTTAAGTCGAGAACTAGAAGCGCGGGGGTGGACACAGAAAGACCTAGCCGAAATCATGGGTCGTCCAGTGCAAACCATCAACGAAATTATTCGCGGTAATAAGCAAATTACTCCAGAAACAGCCCTGGAACTTTCCCAAGCCTTTGGGACATCACCAGAATTTTGGACAAACTTAGAAGCCAAATATCGCTTGCATTTAGCAAGTAAACAAAAAACCGAGCCAGATATAGCCCGTAAAAGCCGTTTATATACCCTTGCTCCCATACCAGAACTGATTAAAAATAATTGGATTCCCAAAACCAATTCCTTAGATGAATTAGAGCAGCAAGTTTGTAACTTTTTAGGCATATTATCTTTAAATGAAACCCCAAAATTAGATGTTAACTTTCGTTGCTCACAGCATCTAGAGCCAGAAGAAACATCACAAATAGTTTGGGTTAAACGAGTAGAAAACCTAGCCAAACAGCAAACTATTGCGTCTTTTGACCGTTCACAGTTAGAAGCAGCGATACCCACAATTCTCACCCATGCTGCACAACTAGAAAACATTGTACATATTCCTAAATTACTCACAGATTTAGGAGTACATTTTGTCATTGTCCCCCACCTCAGTAAAACCTATTTAGATGGTGCAGCCTTCTATTTAAACAATAATCCTGTTGTCGCCTTGACATTGAGATATGACAGAATTGACTCATTTTGGTTTACACTCCTGCATGAGTTAGCACATATTGCTCTAGGACATCAAGGAGCTTACTTAGATAATTTAGAAGCATTAGCAGGAAATGAAGAAGAACAAGCAGCTAATGAACAAGCAGCCAATTGGTTAATAGAAACTCAAGCCTTAAACAACTTTGTTGGTAAAACTGGAAGATTCTTTTCACGCCGTGCAATTGAAGAATTTGCCCAAACACAACAACGACATCCAGGTATTATTCTGGGGCGGTTACATCATGAAGAAATAGTTCCGCAAAAAAATATGAGAGCATTACTTGTAAAAGTAAGTCCCTTATTAGAACAATGGATTGATAAATAATTTAGGCATCATCGTGGCATCCCAACCTGGGGGAAATTAAGCCAAGTTTCAGACACTTAAAATTCTCTAAGCGGACAAAAAACATTTTTGGACACGGTGATGACTATTACTATTATTTAGAGTGATTTATCACTATCAATTGTAGGATTGGTAAGACAATTTGATTCTTCGCATGAACAATTTTTTCGCTTATGTAGTCTGTAATATTCCTTTTCAAGAGTCACTAAACCCGCTCTCTTAAAATTAGATTTTTGGAGACGTATTTGATAGTTTTTATAAAAATGCTTACAGATTTCTTTTCTCATCCATTTATCTACATCGCGGATTTGTTGGATATCTGTTACTACCATAAAAAACGCCATCCAGCTTTTTACTCTTTCTCCACGCACACCATTACAGACAGAGCATATTTCTTCACCACGACCAAGGACTTTTTTATTAATAATAAAATTGATAAAACACCCAAATCTGAATAAACATTTTTGATAATTATTAAGAGAACCTGGTAGTAAAAATAATAAACGCTCAAAATTATAGCTTGGTTCTTTGGCAATCTTTTCTAAAATTCTCGTTTGAAATCTTTGAATATTTTGTGATTTAATTCTAATATGTTCTAGTGTAAATTGAAACCCAACAAACTCCAGAGAATTTTTCTCTATATCGACATATTTAGTTTTTCCTTTTTCCATATCATTGATGTCAATAGGATGCAAATCAATTTTGAGATTTTTTTCAATTTTTTGAGCAACTTCTTGATGTACTAGGGGTGAAATGAGCAACGGTACAGAAAGTTACGCTAAGGCTGAAAGTCTTACTGGACAAGCATTCTGCAAATCACTTTTTTGCATCTCAATCATTGTGTCCAGCGCCCTGTTCAAAGTACCAATGAATCTTAACTCTATTTGGTACGGCAAACGAGTACGGCACAGCAAGGGTTTCAGACTCATATATTTCAGACCCTTCAATTGGTACAGGCTTCTTCCTCATGATCAGGATGTTGAAAGCAGGTGATCAATTCCTTAACGTAACTTTCTGCTTCACTGCTCATTGAACCCCTAGATTAATAGATCTCTTGCAGAATTGATTTTGTGTTATAATAGTCTGTTTTCTTGATCTTAATGGGGTGAGATAACTAAAAAGATTGATGCCTTGGGTATTTGTAGCGATAGTTGTAATCACGGAACGTCTGACAGAAAAAACATCACCAAAAAAAGATAAAATCACATTCTGTCATTATCAGAATCTGAGGTGATGAAAAAATGAACTATAAATCCATCCAACAACTAAAACCAAGAGCATTTAAACGCCGCTTTGGAGTGAGAAGAAAGACTTTTAAGAAAATGGTTAAAACTCTAAAAGAATTTCAAACTATTAACAAAAATAACCAAAGTGGATCGAAACCTCTACTTATAATTGAGGAACAAATTTTAGTTACCTTAGAATATTGGCGAGAGTACCGAACTTATTTTCATATTGCAACAAGTTGGGGAGTATCAGAATCAACTATTTGTCGCATTGTTCATCGTATAGAATCAGAACTAATGCTGTCAGGAATGTTTAGGTTGCCTGGGAAAAAAGCCTTGTTAAAAGGTGGTTTGAGCCAACCTGAAGTAGTGGTAATGGATGTAACTGAAACGCCTATTCAACGTCCAAAAAGAAAACAACAGGAATTTTATTCAGGAAAGAAAAAGCATCACACACTCAAAAGCCAATTGATTATTAATCAAGAAACTGGAGAAATTATTTGTACTTTTTTTGGTAAAGGGCGCTGCCATGATTTTGCTTTATTCAAAGCTAGTGGAGTTCATTTTCATCCGGAAATACAAGGTTTCCACGATAGTGGTTATTAAGGAATTAACCAATATCATAGCAACAGTTACACTCCTAAGAAAAAGCCTAAAAAGAGAGAACTTTCAACCTTAGAAAAAGACTATAATCGGGTTTTAGCAAAGGCAAGAATTGGCATTGAACACGTCAATCGCCGCCTGAAAATTTTTAAGATTTTTGGTGATACATATCGTAATCGCCGTCGTCGTTATGGTCTGCGTTGTAACTTACTAGCAGCAATTTATAACTATGAATTAAATTTAGCCGTTCCAAAATGCCAACCCTTAACTATAACATAAAAGTAATTTTGCAAGAGGTCTAATATTACCCAAGTATGGTTAATTAATTCGTTGAGGTGGTCGCTGAAGAAATTTCTCTGAGCCAGGTGGGTAGTTTGAATATGAGGATAAATAAATTCATTAAAGAAGTATTTGCAGATGGTGAGTTTGGTGATTTTATCAAACCTATCGTTGATACCCTCGACCTTTATCATAACCAAGGAGATACCATGTCACAAAGTCCTAAAAAGCAATCTAATTTCAACTTACAAGGCGCTCAATTCGCTGGTGGTCTTGTAGATGCTGAAACAGTTAACGCCCACCAAATAGGCGGTAACATCACCAACTACACCCCTGAGCAGAAACAGAACCTCGCAGAAGCCGCAGCAGATATTCAGCAGCTTCTCAATCAACTGAGCCAATTATACCCTACAACTACCACATCGGAGAAAATGACAGTTGTGGCAAGAGCCGTAGACGAAATTGAGAGTAATCCAACATTGAAAGCAAGGGTAATAGGTGCGTTGAAGGCTGGGGGAACGGAAGCATTGAAAGAATTAATCGACAATCCTTTGATTAATATAAGGTTGCCCCTGGTTGCACGAACCTTCTATTTAGGCCGAGTTAGAACTTGCTTATGCCGTCATGAATGGAGTAAACGCTAGGGGAGAAAGAAGAAAACATAGTACAGAACGTATTAAATTTCACAAGTCTTGCCCTTGTTAACCTTTCGTTACATATTTATAAATTTCCCCGCCGACTTACTTAACTCAATACCTAATGGTGGAGAAATTCATGACAATTAATCCTACTAAAAGTAACTATTATCAACAATTTCAAAAAGCTATGAAGTTGGTTCGTCTACAACATTTTAAAAGTTTTTTTACCCCTTTAGTCTTATTCACTTAGTCACATAGTCTTTCTTCGCTTTCCTATTGTCCACTCTAAAACCAAATTAATTGTCCTCCAAAATCTGCTCATATTTAAAATTCTCATTTGATTGAATAATTTTAGCGCAGTACAAAAAGTTTTTATAGATTTTATATAATTTTTTTTGTTCCATAAAGCTATAGATAAATGTTGGAGAGAACTCGCTACTCCATGTTTATTATGAAGAGTCATTCTTAAATCACGTGACATTTCTAAATATTTGATTGCCTCATCAATTTTTCTCTGTGCAAGCTTAATAAGCCCTAATTGTTCATAGTAGTCAGGTATTCCTGAATTACCATATATACTACTTCCTTGTTCTTGTATTGCTCTATCAATACAACTCAAGCATAGACTTTCTGCTAAATTATACTTACCTTGATTCAGTAAAACATAGGCTAAATGGTGTTCTACCCATTCAGTCTGCCTTTCAGTACCAAAAGCTTGGGCTATTTCTTTTGCTTTTTCAAGATAAGTAACGGCTTTGTCATAATTTTTTAGCTTCCTTTGAATTACACCTTGATGAAGCAATGGACTGATAAGTTTGTGTAATAAACCATATTCTTCTCTAATTTCTATTGTTTCATTATAAAAATGTATAGCGTCTTTAAAATTACTAGAATTTATAGCAATCCAAGCTAAATGCTCAAGAATATCTGATTTTATATCAGTTATATTTTTAGATGAATTACTGTTTTTGCCTAGTTCATTTAAGTAATAGTATAATTTTTCTCTTCCTTGTTTATATTCACCTGAATATACCTGAGCTATTGCCAAATTTGCTGCTGCTTCTATATAATATTCTGAAGATTTATCTATATTTACACATAATTCTTGAAAAAAATCACAAGCTGCTTGTCGAGTATTTGCTATTCCAGCTTGTGCCTTAGCTCTTAACATATAGATTCGTGTTAGATTATTTTCAGTATTTAAAAAATAATCTATAATTTCGTCACAGACATCCATTAACTGTCTTTCTAATCCTCGAAATAATAAATATTCGGATAATGAAAGCGGTAAACTAAGTGAATTATTGACAATAGTTATATTGATAGATAATAAATATTCTATTGATTGAAATTTCTGAAGTGTACACAGATAATATATAGCTTCAGTATAACCCTTGACTTGATCTATATCCTGGGCATTTGAATTGGGTTTATAATTCTTTATCCAATTTATTATACTGATATAATCGTCAAGTTCACTTTCCGTTACTTGACTGTACAAAATCTTAGAATTAGGATTTATATTGAGTTTTGCTAAAATAAAATCAGCAGACATTAAAACAGTAGTTTTCATAACACTTATAGCAAAAGTTATAAAGTTATTTCTCTGGAAATATTTTTAATCTATGAGATATAGCTACACTGCGAATTAGATTGTGTAGCGTTACTAATACTTCATAATTATCATTAATTCCAGCGTCTTCGATTAAGTAACGATCCCGTAAAGCTTGCATAGCTGACTTTTGACGTTCTTTACTATAATTTCGATACTCTAAATGGCTCAACCACCAATTTCCGGGAACTTGACAACGGTATTTTGAAGCAATACAAATTAAAAAATAAGCATCATATATATCATTTTTTAATCTTTCAAATGTTTTTTCAATTCTTAACCTTACTTTCGTCCTTAATTTCTGTGTATATGAATCTATTTCCCATCGATCTTCTTCCCCTTGAATTATTCCTTGATTCAGAGCTTCCTTTAAATCTGCTTTTACTTTTTCTATATAATCTTTATTTTTTTTCCAATAAGCAAGAACATTACCTTGATAATCTTCCTTAATTTCTCCAGCAATGACGCGCAAAGCTAAAGGATGTCCATCATAAACTTCCCCAATTAAGCGTAAAGGGCTATTCTGTGATGTTAAAGCACTATCTAACTCAAATTTTTGAAAAAAAGATATTTGCTCATTTGTGTCTAAGCCTCTAAGCAACTGTAAATGCCAAAGATTTTTATAGCGATCGCACTCTGCCATTTGAAATTTTATTGGCAAATTTTGAGATGTAAGAATAAAACGACTTTGACAAGTAGGTTGGGCTAACAAGTTGACAAAAAAATTTCCCCAATTCTCATCAATAAAGTCGCTCCAGCCTTCATCCTCATTACCTGCAAGTAGAAATTCGACGGAATCCATAAGGATGAGATAAGGATGATTGCATAAGCGTTTGAGCAACCGATTTGATATCAACTCTGGTTTTCGTTCCTCGTTTGATATTTTTTCCCCCCAATTTGTTAACCATTGAATTGCCTGACTCATAAAATCCAAAGGTTTATTCCGAATATCAGATTCACAATTTGCCCTAACTTCTGTCCAATTACCCCGCAATTCTTGTACTAGTCGTTCAGCAAGTGTGGTTTTACCTATACCAGTAATACCAACTAATAGCACTATACGTGTATAACCCTGTACCTTGTGAATTAAATTATCAATCAGTGTTTCCCTACCTACCCAATTCTCGTCATAACTAACAAACTCCATGTAGGACGCTTGGGTTGGGCTATTATCTACTATTTCTTGCCAATCAAATCCTATAGCCTGGCAAATAGCTACAAAATTTTCATGTTTAATTGGTTGTCTCTTCCAAAATCGCTGCAAGGTAGACCTACTGACCCCACCAGCTTCGCTTAACCAACTAGGTGAGTCTTTAGTCCAACCGTTTTTTTTTCTGACCTTATCTATATTTATGAGTCCTTGACGAGATGCAAATACAGAGTCTGCCATGTTTAGCACTTATTGACTTATTATTAGCTTCAATTTTGACTCAGTTTTGTGTCAGTTGCAAGAATGACACAAAACTGAAGCGGCGTGAGCTATTTAACTCTGAAATTATAAAGATGTGAAAGGGAAAGTTCATCAAAAACCTTTTCACAATGCATAGATATTATCTTTTGTCAAGCGATAAAACTTTGAAAAGTGTAGTGGGCCCCTCGCTTCTTCTTGGTTGAGTCACAAATTAACCTTAATGGAGGGAGAAACGAGCGATGACATTGACATACAGACTATCACCTTTAATGAGCCTGGAAGCCCTAATTTTTGGAATCAGTGATATTTTTGGATTGACTTCAGTAGAAGCTTTGGAAACGAAAAATATTACCTTTGTAGTTTTCCCAAGTTTTAATGGTGGGGATGGTGAAGAAGAACAACCAATTGGAGATACTAAATGATGGTTAAAAACCTCAAGATTTATACTTAACTATTGCCAGGGAGTATAACTAGAAAATCTGGTTTACTCCCCTCCATAGAAATTGTTTTCTTGTTAACAGCTTAGAGGATGTTTTAAAAGTCAGAGAAGGCTAAAAATTATGCTAGCCGTCGAATCATGATACGAATCATAGCAACATAGATGAATGTCTCGGAAGTTTGAGGTAATCGTTCATAATCCTTGCTTAAACGCCGACACCAATTAAGCCAGCCAAAAGTCCGCTCCACAACCCAACGCTTAGGTAAATGAACAAAACCCTTTTTCTCCAAGGGTCTGAGGACAATTGTGACAATCCACCGAAACATATCCATCACCCAACGCATAAATTTTTCTCCTCGGTATCCACCATCCATCCAAATGGTATTTAATCGTTTTACCTGATTCTCCGTATTATGAACTCGATGGAGAACTTTTTTGGCTCCTTCCCGTTCTGGGAGACTGGCAGACGTTACCAAGACCCGCAAAACGAGTCCTAACATATCCACCGTCAGATGCCGCTTACGTCCGTGTATCTTTTTCCCCGCATCATAGCCCACCTCTTGAGAAATCATTGTTGCTGTTTCCACTGATTGGCTATCAACTGCGGCTTCGGATGGACTAGGTTCTCGTCCCGCTGCGACCCTAACCCACTGGTAAAGTTTGTCGTGAATCTTTAACCATGTACCATCTTGACTCCATCGCCAAAAATAACCATAAACTGTTTGCCAAGGCGGGAAATCTCCCGGCAATCCTCGCCATGTACATCCCTGGCATAACACATACAAAATGGCATTGACAACCGCATATATTGCTACATTGCGTGGACGACCACCAGATTTTGCTGATGGAAACTCTCCTGCTATCAATTCCCACTGTTCCCATGTCAAGTTACTAGGGTATGCTTTACTCATCTGCTCACAAGGTGCTGTTATCTACAAATTTCAGCATATACTTTGTGAGCTTTCTTACAACAGCCTCCTACTTTTAAAACATCCTCTTATGCATTATCAGCATTTAAGGCTTGCTGTGCATCAGTTTTCCAACCAGTTAGTTCAGGTAAATACTTGTATTTTGTTTCATCAGCATAACATTCTAAGAACTTTTTCCAAAACTCTAAAGCACCTTCTTTATCTCCTTCGGCTTCTAGCACTTTTGCTAGTAAGCAATGAGCAGGTGCATAATCTTGGTCTAATACCAGAGATTGAAGTAAATTTTCTTGAGCTTGCTGATAGTTTCCTTCCTGAAAATATGCCCAACCCAGGTTTTTTAGTAATGAAGCCTTGAGCATCACTTTACCATTAACTTGTGGCAAAATGTCCTTAATCATTTTTATTGCAACTTGACGTTGACTGCTATCTTTATCTTGTATAATTAATAATCTAGATAGGTTATTAATAGCGGCGAAAACAGCATGATTATTTTCTTTGCCGAGTATCTTAGTAGCTTTCTCGTAGTAATTACTAGCTTGTTCTAGCTTGTTTTCTCCTTCATAAACTAACCCTAGATTATAATAAGCTTCAGGAAAATTGGAATTAAATTTTATTGCCCATTCTAAATAGAATTTAGAATCTACTAGATTCATTGCTTTATAGCATTCTAAACCTTTTTTATTAAGTATTTTAGCAAGTTCACCCTCATTATCACATTCTTGAAATTGTCTAATAATCTCATCTTTATCTCTATTGCGCGATATATATTGCAACAAAAAATTACTGAATGTATCTTGAAAATGTTCAGTTTGATTTATCAAAGATTTGCTGAAGAGTACCGCTTTTGTAAAAGAGTCCTGTTGTGTCTCTATTGTTTCTATATCTGCAATATCTTTTGCATTGCTAATAGAGCATTTGTTCAGTAATTCAGGTTTGTATTTTGTAAATAAAGCAAATAATTCCAAGCGTCTAGCTCGTCTAGAACGTTGTCCTGGTTGATTTTTATCATCCAACCCAAATTCTTGGCAGGTTCGTTCGATATGTTTTCTAACTGTCGTCTGTCCAATTCCCATAGACTGAGCAATATTTGCATCTGTCTCACCTTGCAGTACCCTTTGCAACACTTCTTTACGACGGTGTGTAAATTGCTCATATATGTATTCAAATTCTTGTTGATTCATTTTATGTTCATAGATAACTCAGTAATAAACCGATTTGCGACTATTTTACAGGAAATTACTACTAACTCCTTGTTACTTTGGAGATAAAAGCTCACTTTATACTCTCAAACGCCTATTACATAAGGCTTATTGATTTTTAATCGAGAATGAAAATCATTTTTATCCAAAAAACACAAATCTTTTACAGTCGCAATTGTAGCTGTTTTTGGAAAAAAGTCGCAAAAAACTTCTCGTAGCTATTGACAGTTTGTATTTTACTTTGATATAAAAAATACATAAGTCGCAGATGTCCCTGCTTCGTGACATCTATGAGACAGACACCAGGAAGTTGAAAAGCTCTTCTTTCAGAGTTTTGCCTCCTAATGCCAATTAGTCCAAACTCAAGAAAAAAATCATGTCAATCAATACCTGTAATGTTTCCATAACTCCTGAAACTAATAAGTCCGTTGCTACTCGTGTCCTACAGTTATACGATTTAGCTGTAAAACAGCCTACTATTCTTAGCTCTCTGGTCAATTTCACTGGTAGTGCAAATAAAAAAGATGAAGAATCACAAATTGATTCAGATACTTATTTAACAAAAGCTCACGGATTTGGTGATTTTGATAACTGGGGAAATTTTTCTAGCTGGCGCTAGATCAAAGTTGACCTTCTTCTAAAGCTATCAAAAAACTTTTGATAGCTAATAAAAAGATTAATTTAGTATTTAGTATTTAGTTCTTTGTTAGTATCTGTGAAAATGCACTTAAATCTTCAAGAATTTAACTCACATAACCCCTTGGTCATAATTCAACCAACTCCTTTTTGTAATCTGGATTGTCAGTATTGCTATTTACCTAATCGTAATCTAAAACAACAAATGTCTTTAGATGTTCTTGAACGCATTTTTGATGAGGTTTTGAAAAGCTCTTTACCTGATCCTATTGAATTAGTTTGGCACGCTGGTGAACCCTTAGCAGTTTCTAAAGATTTTTATAGGAAGGCATTTCAAATCTTAAACCAAATTAATTTGAAGTATAACAGGAAGTTACTGCATGGTATTCAAACCAATGCTACTTTAATTGATGAAGAATGGATTAATCTTTTTCAAGAAAATCAGATACATATTGGAGTAAGCATTGATGGTCCAGATTTTATTCATGATAGATATCGAGTCACTCATACAGGATATGGAACACATAAAAAGACAATGAGAGGGATCAAATTACTCCAAAAAAATCAGATACCATTTAACACAATATCTGTATTGACTGATTTTTCTCTTGATTACCCCTATGAAATGTTTGCTTTTTTTGTTGAGAATGAAATCCAGCGTGTTGCTTTCAATATTGATGAAATTAGTGGAGAAAATTTATCTTCATCTTATGAATTAGAGCAAGCTATATATAAATATAAAAAATTTATTCATAAGTTTGCTGAACTTGTTGATTCAAATAACGGTATTCCAGAAGTGAGAGAATTTGTTCAGATTACATCCAGTATTAAAAATAATCCTCATGGAAAAGGTATTCTAATTAATAGCACTAATATTCCTTTTCATGTTATTACTTTTGATTATCAAGGAAATTATACAACTTTTTGTCCTGAACTATTAGCAACAAAGAGTTCAAAATTTGATAATTTCATTATGGGGAATATTTTGCAAAATGAAATAAACTCTATTTCTGAAAATTCAATCTTTAAGGCAGTTAATAGTGAGATTCAGACAGGTTTAAAAGCTTGTAGAGAATCCTGTGAATATTGGTATTTTTGTGGTGGAGGTTCACCATCCAACAAGTTTTCTGAAACGGGAAGATTTGACGTTACAGAAACTCTGCATTGTAGAGTTCATAGAAAAGCCTTAGTAGATAGTATTTTAGATTATCTAGAGTCTAAAAAACCAGTTTTTAGATGAGTGTAAAAGGCAATATATCAGATGAGTTATTCTACGCAAAAAGGTAATCATTTTACAGTTTCAAAGATTAATAATAAAAAATATACATGGGATGTATTTAAGCTTTGGGACTTAGTTGCTGACATGAGTATAGAGGAAGTTCCAATTAACGATTTCAGCTTAGATATAGATCTATGGTTTAGAGAGTATGAAGTACCAACTGCTTTAAATGTTTTGAAGCACTGTAAGAGGATACTTGATGCAGATTTAGAATTTGCCATAATCATAGCACCAAATGGAATCGTCATGGATGGTATGCACAGAATTGGAAAAGCGTGGATTTTAGGACATTCTACTATCAAAGCAATTCGTCTTCAGGAATTTCCAATACCAGATTCAATTGATGAGTGTTAGTAAAGTATATTTGTTTTAGAGGTTTTTATCATGAATAATATTGTTTTAGAAAATTCTATACCTGACATATCCATAGTCGGATCTGGGATAAAGTTTCCAGAACATTTAACTTTAGAAACTATTGCAATTTTAGAAAAATGTAGATCAGTTTACACAATTGCTAATCATTTTTCTAATGAAAAAAATACTCCACCAAGTTTAAAAAGGAAAATCAAAAACTTATGGCATTTATATCAGTCAGATCGGTTACGCCGAGAAAACTATAAAATTATGACTGAAGCCATTTTAAATGCGGCTCACAAAGAACGTCCGATTGCTTATTTAGCTGCTGGAAATCCAGTAGTATTTGACAGTGTAACTCAGTGGATTATCGAGAGTGCAGAAGAACAAAATCTTACAGTTAAAGTTTTTCCAAGTATATCATCAATTGATACAATTATGGTTGATTTAACCCGTGAAGTAGCTCCGGGTTTGCAAATTTATGATGCTTCTATGCTGGTAGGATTAAATCTTCAACCAAGACCTGATATATCATGTATCATATTACAAATCAGTACATTTGGAACTTCTTACACTACAGCATATAGGATGCCAAAAAATAATTTTTTAAATCCTTTAAAAAATTATTTAATACAGTTTTATGCAGCTAGTCATCAAGTATATTTTGTCAGTTCTTCTTTCAGTAGTACAAATACATCACGAATTCTAACTATTTCTTTAGAGGATCTTGATTCTATCAATCCTGAGCAAATTCGAGGAGCATCTCTTTTTATTCCTCCTCTTCATAAACCTTATGAGAATTCAGATTTTTTATCTATAATGAGAGACTCAAATAATTTTAACAGCAATTATCTAATTGAGTCCTAGTTCAAATAATTTTTATTATTCATAGAGGTTGTTGATTATGAAATTAAAAGAGGGAATTACATTATTTATTAATCAACGTAATATTGAGCTAGAACCTGATAGATTATCCTTATACGAAGGAACAATTTTGGTGGAAGAATGTTCTTCAAACAAATATCTAGTTAATCAATATCATCCTAAATCATGTATACCTAAATTACTATCTCGTCCTTTGTTAAACGTAGAACATAATATGTTATGTTCTACCAATTTAGAAAAATATAAAATGGGAGAATCCCTGGCTATATTCAATATACCTGATAAAATTTTATCCGGTTTTGATTATGTTAGAGATTCAATTATTAAATCTGACATAAATAACCTTGTATTAGCTTTAGATTCAGAAGAATCTAAGTCAAGTATTTTGGAAGTAAATAATTATGTTAAGCAATTTGGTGAGCCTACCGGACGTATAGCATTAGGATTTAATTTACCCAATTTAATAACCGTTACTCGTCAACCAAGAGACAACAATAAGCGTTACATGGGCTTACATATAGATGGTTGGGGTTTGCATAAAGAAAAGTTAGAAAGAAGACATCTTTCTCCTGTAAAAATATGTGTTAATTTGGGATTACAAGAAAGATACTTACTTTTTATAAATTTATCTCTTCAAGAAATTTACAGAATACTAAAAAATCATGGTATGAATGATAAAAGCTATTCTTCAGAACCCTGGAATATAGGTAATTTGTTTATGGAGAAACTTCCTAATTACCCTGTTATAAGATTAAAAATTCTTCCAAATGAAGCATATATCGCACCCATAGAAAATATTATTCATGACGGCTCAACTCTGGGATGTTCTAGTTATGATGTAAATTTACAAATAAAAGGTTATTTTGAAACTCTAGTTTAAATTGAATCAAAAAACATTTATTATTGTATTTATATAAAATGAACATATATGAAAAAAGTAGCTAATGGTATTTGGGAAATAGAAAAATTTTTGAATGCTATAGATTGCAAATCAATACTTGATAAGGCTTATTTATGCGGTTTCAAAATAGCAAAACAGCAAAAAAGAGGACGCTATAATCAAGAAACTTTTATTGATTATGGAGAGGTTGCCTTAAAGCTTTTTTTTCGGTTACAAAAATGTATTTCTGAATATTCTAAAATAACGACAATTACTTCAATTGGAAAAGTTATTGAATGTTATCGTTATGAACAAGGAGACTATATTACTGCACACTACGATAAATCAACAGAAATTGACCATAATTCTTGGTCAACGCACACTCTGATAATATATCTAAGCGATAATGTTATGGGAGGAGAAACTTCTTTTCTTAAACATAATATTATAGTTGTTCCTGAACTGGGAAAAGCAGTTTTATTTGAGCATAGTATATTGCATCAAGCAAATGAGGTTTTAGAAGGAATAAAATATGTATCACGTCTTAATGTAGGATTGATGAATTATGAATCTCTATGAGGACATAAATTTTCCCATATTTGGGATTGAGCCAAGGTGCTTGTGGTGGCTGACCAAGCCCCGTTGGGGCGGGGTGTCGGGTGTCGGGGGAAAAATAGCCCCAACAACTTCTTCATTCATGAGTTGGGATTTCTTGTGGTAGATTCAGTTTCGAGGTCAACGTACCATAGATTATTTGGTGCAACAATTTAAAACGGCACAGCAAGTGTTTGAAGCTCCTAAATTTCAGAGACTTCAATTGGTACAGTTTTAATTCTGGCGATCTCAGTATTGAAAGTAGCTCATCAAGTCCTTAGCGTAAGTTTCAGAACGGATGCTCATTTCACCCCTACTAAAGGAATATTTTTTTGCTCTTTTAATAAAATTACAAAATCGTCAGCGTAACGTACATATCTCAAAGGATATCGTTTTGATAAATCGTTTATAACCCAACAATCAAATTCGTGTAGATACAAATTGGCAAGCATACCAGAAAGTACACCCCCTTGGGGAATACCTTCTATTCGGATGATTCTTCGCTTTAATTTAGTAGGTTTACGATGATGAAAAAAGTAGGTTTGATTACGTTTATTTTTATAATAAACCCCACCCGTCCTGATAAATCTTATTAATAATTTTGTAGCTAGAGAATCTTCACCAAACTTTTGCTTAATAATCTCAATCAAACGATGATGAGATATTTTATCAAAAAACTTTACTATATCAGCATCTAAAGCAAATACAAATCCTTGTTTAATATACCGATGAATTAAAGATGCTGCATAAGGAGCAGACTTACTTTTTCTATATGCACAAGATACTTTATCCAATATTTTAGTTGCTTGAAAATCCCTTTCTACCTCATTGTAAATCGCTTCATATAAAACTTTTTGGACAATAACATCACGTATAGTGGCAATTGATAAACATCGTGTACCTCCAGATGGTTTAGGAACTGCCACTTCTCGAAAGGTATAAAACTGATATGTACCTTTTAACAATCTATTGGATAGCAGTTGACAACGCAAATCAAGTTCTTTCTTAAATGTTTGATAAGAAATACCATCTGCACCCATCTGCACTTTTATTTCATCTGGGTTAAAGAAGTCTGTCTTGTTTTTTTCATACTCTTCAAACGCGGCTTTTAACTTCTCCGGCTGAAAATATTCAACGAGTACATCGTCCAAATAATTGGACATATTTTTTGATTTTGTAGTGATTTAATTATTTGAAAGTGTCCACTTGCTTAGACGGACAGGGAACGCAAGACACTTTCTCAACCTGTCTCCTTTACCATTGCTAGTAAAGTTAAAACTGTTACTTGTTAGAAATAACAAGTATCAAGAAACTCAGTAGGTTGTCTATGGGCTTCTAGCTTTCTGTTCCATTATAGGTGAAACAGTGACCTCTTAGGGTGAGATATTTTGCAACATCTCACGGTAGGTTCAACGACCTTACCCTGTTAAAACTATATCATAGGTAACTAGCTAATAGCATTATAAAAAATTGTTTTTTATACATTTTTTTGAAAAAATAGTGTTATCACTTAGATAGACACTCCTGGAGATTTTCTCAGCTATAGAACATATTTATTACAACCATATCCGCAGAAATTCCCAACCACCACAAATAAAAAATTAATTGACAAGACAATTTATGCCCCAACAAACGCCTGAGTACATTAACGTAGAAGAACCCACCATCCAACAACTTATGAGTATGGGGTGGCAACATATAGAAGGCAGTTGGGACAAACCAGAAATTACAGAACGCCAAAACTTTAAACAAATAATCCTTTTAGACCGCCTCAAAGCTGCCGTCAAACGCATTAACCCCTCCTGGCTTGATGACCTGCAAATTCAAACCGCAGTCAGTCAACTAGAAGGGCTGGGGGGAAATAAATTAATGGAAGCCAACCAAGCCGCCACCGAACTATTAATCAAAGGCACAACTGTACAAGGAGAAGACGGCAACCAGCAAACTGTACATTTTATTGAATATGACCCAGAACATTTAGACCGCAACGACTTTCTCGCCATCAACCAATTCCGGGTAGACCCCCCTTGGATGACTGGTAACAAAGGCTTCATTATTCCTGATATCGTCCTGTTCGTTAACGGTATCCCCCTGGTGGTTATCGAATGCAAAAGCCCCAAACTTGATAACCCCATCACCGCCGCTATCACAGACTTATTAAAATATTCCAACCAACGCGGTAGCACCCAACCAGAAGGGGCAGAAGCGCTATTTCACTACAACCTCCTACTCATAGCCGCCTCCAGAGGACGGGCTGCTGCTGGGACTATCGGCGCAAACTATGAACATTACGTCGAGTGGAAAGACACTGCCCCCCGCCCCATCGCAGATGTTACAGCAAAATTAGGCGTAACTGAACTTAGCGATCGCCAAACCCTAATTGCCGGGATGCTGCACCCAGCCAATCTTTTAGATATTCTCCACAACTTCACTCTGTTTAAAACCAGTGGCGGACAAACCATCAAAATTGTCCCCCGCTACCAACAATATCGTGCCGTCTACAAAGCACTGCACCGCCTACAACACAACCCAACCCGCACCCAACATGGTACAGACGACCAACGGGGCGGTATTATTTGGCATACCCAAGGTTCAGGTAAAAGCCTGACAATGGTTTATTTAATCCGCAAACTACGTACTATCCTAGCCTTACGCCGCTTTAAAATTGTCGTCGTTACCGACCGCAGAGACTTAGAAAAACAACTAGCAGACACCGCCTTCCTCACTGGGGAACCGCTACAAAAAGCCAAAAATGTCAATAGGCTAGAAAAGTATCTGCAAGTCCCTGGTGCTGGTTTAGTTTTTGGCATGATTCAAAAATTCCGTGGTGGTGAGGACTCAGAAGAAGAAGCTGCAACCGAAAAGATAGCCCAAAATCTCAATCCTTCGGAAGATATCTTAGTTCTAATAGACGAAGCCCATCGTTCCCACACCAACACCCTGCATACCAACTTATTAGAAGCCTTACCCAACTGCGTCCGCATTGGTTTTACAGGCACGCCCATTGTGAAAACCGCCCAAAAAACCACAACCCAAATTTTTGGTAGCTTTATTGACGAGTACAATATTCTCCAATCGCAAAAAGATAAAGTTACTCTGCCCATTATTTACGAAGGTTTAGAGTCCAGGGGTGCTGTCACCCAAGGTAATGACCTTGACCAACTATTTGAAGTTATTTTTGCCGATAAAACCCCAGAAGAACGAGCGCAAATTAAAGTTAAATACGCCACCAAAACCCAAGTTGCAGAAGCACGGGAATTAATCAAAGCTAAAGCCAAAAATATGCTGCGACATTATTTAGAACGCATCGCCTCTGGTGGTTTTAAAGCCCAAGTTGTTGCCCCCACCCGTCTAGCTGCTGTCCGTTACCAACAAGCTTTTGTAGAAGCAAAAGCAGAACTAATTCAAGAATTAGAACATCGGCAGGTAATCTTACAAAATATTACCCCAGAAAATTTAGAAAATTTAGATACTGACACTCAGTTTTATGCCCAAGCACTGCGCCACTTAGAAATGATTCGTAAATTAGAATTTGCTGCTGTCATCTCTGGCGATAAAGGCGATGATAATAGTTGGAAACAATGGACAGATAAAACTCAACAAGACAAACATATTGAGAAATTCAAAAAACCATTAGCAGAAGATAGTTTAGCGTTTTTAATTGTTAAAAATATGCTGCTAACAGGCTTTGATGCCCCCTTAGAACAAGTTTTATATTTAGACCGCAATCTCAAAGAATATGAATTACTCCAAGCAATTGCCCGTGTCAACCGTGTCTATAACGATAATAAAAAATATGGTTTAGTAGTAGATTATTACGGTGTAGATATTGCTGCTGCCCTGGCTGCTTATGATAACTTAGACACAGAAGCAGCATTATTTGATATAAAATTAGAACTCCCAAAACTCCAAGACGCACATCAAAAAGTTATTAATTTATTAACTATTAATAACTGCACAATTGATGATGTTGACGCTTGTGTAGACTTACTGCGCGATGAACGTCTGCGAGTAGAATTTAATGATTATCTTAAAGAATTTATTGATATTCTGGACACCATTCTCCCCCGCCCAGAAGCCCGTCGTCCCTATAATTTCGTCCGCGATGCCAAAAAACTTGCACTCATTAAAAAATCCGTCGCTGACCTTTACCGCGATGAAAAATTAAATTTAGTCAGTTCCAAAGAAAAAGTCAGAGCATTAATAGATCAACATCTCATATCCGAAGGAATTGACCCCAAAATACCGCCAGTTGATATTATGTCTTTGGACTTTAAAACCCACGTTCAACGCCATCGTTCCCTCAAAGCCCAAGCCGCAGAAATGGAATTTGCAGCTCGTCATTATATCAGCGTTCATTATGATGAAGACCCTGGTTACTATAAAAGTTTAAGTGAAAAATTGCAAACTATTTTGAATAGTTTAACAGAAAATCGACAGGCACAAGTTGAAGCTTTGTGGAAATATAGTCAAGAAATGCAAGCAGGTCGCACCACAGATGATACAGGATTAGACCCCCAAACTCAATTACCATTCTTGGGAATTTTAAGTGAATATTCCTCAGTAGAACGCAGCCAATTAGTACAAGCTACAGTGGAAATTGTTGAGCATATTCGCCAAGAAATGCGGCGTGTCAATTGGCATAACCAAATTATCCAAGATGATTTAATAAAGTGGATAGCAGGGTACTTGGATGATAATGATTTAGTCAGTTACGAGCAATTAGAAGAAATCGCTGATAAACTTGTCCAACTTGCCCGTAAAATTCGTGATAGATTAATAGGATGACAACCATCACTTTTGGCGACCTTGCCTTTGAACTGCGTCACAGTCCTCATCGTCGCACCGTTGGCATTACTGTAGAACGGGATGGAAAGTTAATATTAACATCACCGCCAGCAGTGTCAATAGAAACATTAGAAAAAATTATTAATCAGAAACGCTATTGGATTTATAACAAGCTGTTAAGAAAAGAATCATATTCTGTACCAGAGAAGGTTAAAGAATAT
Organism: Nodularia sp. (in: cyanobacteria); assembly: GCA_007692755.1. Taxonomy (GTDB): domain Bacteria; phylum Cyanobacteriota; class Cyanobacteriia; order Cyanobacteriales; family Nostocaceae; genus Nodularia. The sequence goes on from REBL01000187.1 coordinate 33,600, forward strand.
GTTTGTGGTGAAAAATTTTATTACTTAGGACGCAGCTATTCCGTAAAATTAGTAGATACAGTAAAACAACAACCGCCTCTGCGACTATACCAAAGCCGCTTTGAGTTGCAACGCCACGCCCAAACCCAAGGTAGTGAATATTTTATTCATTGGTATAAACAACACTTATCACCGATTTTAGAACCAAAAATTGCAGCACTGACTAATAAAATTGGTGCTACACCTCGTTCAATACAAGTGAGAGAATTGGGCTATCATTGGGGGTCTTGCGGACACCAAGGCAATTTATATTTTCACTGGCGAGTGGCGATGTTGCCCCAGCATTTGATTGAATACGTGGTCGTGCATGAGATGGTGCATTTACTAGAACCACATCATAATCATGACTTCTGGGATCGAGTTGAGGGAATTTTACCTTATTACCAAGACTGTAAACGCGATTTAGCGGAACAAGGAGCAAAATACAGTTTGTAATGGGGGTATTTCGTGTAATATCCATCAGCATCAATCAAAAATTAAAAGACACTTGTTATTTGAAAAACATTAGTAAAGTTTTCATCCAAGCGATCGCTTGGGCAAAATTCACGATCAATCTTCCTGGGAAGCTTCAGCCTGTTCCTTGGCAGCAGCCTCAGCAATAACCCGCCGCAACCACTCGGAACGGTTAGACTTGCTACGCACATAAGCATCTAAATCTTCTGGAAGCATTACAGATATAGGTTTTGTATCAGATTTTACACCTATCCCTTTTGATTTAAAGCGAGTAGCAATATCGTTTCTTGCCATAGTGATTATCCTTTATCTCTACAACCATCATAGCAAATCCCACATATATGTGGCTATATATAAGATATTTTAATCATTCAAAACGGCTAAAACCCTTGTAAAGCCCACATATATGTGGGATACTATAAGAGTGAGAGATAGGAAATGGAGCGCCAAAAAAACTCCCGGCAACGGAACCGATACCGAAGCGTGAAGCCCAAGAGCATAGCGCCAAATCCAAAACTCTTACATACACAACAGAAAAAACACCCCCGACGACCAATCTAAAGGTGCTTTTTCTGAATTCTTATCATTACAAGGATTCTAACACATGAATTTGTTTTCTAACACTCTAATCTTCAACTCAGAACTAGAGGCTCAATTAGTTGCAGAACAGCTTTACAACTGCCACATTGAAGGTAATGTTTTAAGCTTTCCCATTGGAGAAAAACGGGCAGTAGATTTAGCAATTAATCTAGCTGGCGTTGACTTACCACTAGTTGAAGGCGCTAGTTGCTTGCTACCATTCCCCAAGCATGAGCGCGAGTGTCAAGACGATGATGCACCACAGATTTATGTAGCTTGTCTATCTGCATACAACAATGGCTATTTACATGGAATGTGGATTGATTGCACACAAGAAGCAGAAGACATTCAAGAAGACATCGAATGGATGTTATCTTGGTCGCCCTGTCGCCAATATGAAGCCTGTGAAGAGTGGGCAATTCATGACTTTCAAAATTGGCATGGTATTCATCTTGATGAATGCGAAGGCATAGAAAAACTAGCGGAACTTGCTCAAATATTATCAGAGCATGGTGAAGCTTACGCCGCTTATTATCAATATGACAGTATTGATGCCAGCGTTGAAAATTTTCAAGAGTATTACAGGGGAGAGTACGAAAGCGAAGAAGATTTTGTTTACAACCAACTGGAAGAACAGGGATTGATTGATCAGTTACAAGAGATGGGCATTTCTAGCATATACATCAATTTGGAAGCAATAGCCCATGATTGGTTTATTGACTCCTACTATTCAGTAGAGGAAAGTTACAAGAAAGTTTACGTTTTTAGCCGTCACTAATCAATAGAAAAGCGGGAGAGTTTCACAACTCCCCCGTTTTTTTAAATGGCGGAACTACCAGTGATACCCAGCCGAAAATTCTTATATCACTGGCGACCTCGATTTTTAGAGCGTTCATACTCCAGCAACAATTTTTGAATCTCCTCTGGCAGAATCACAGTAGATTTATCCAGCCGTAGCAGATAGCACAGACTTTCAACCTGGGGACAAGCGATCGCGCTGGGAAGATTAATCATGGCGATTCCTCCCCCAGCCATGAAAGAGAGCAAAGAAATTGAGTATACGAAAATACCCGAACGCCCAGAACCCAGCCACTGACCAAACCAAAACAAATTAGATTTGAATTGCTCTGAACGTTGTTTTCGCAGCTTTTTTCGTGACTCCTGAGCTTCATTCCATGCTTGCAGTTTTTCCAATTTTTGAGCAGCCAATCGGGTAGCCTTAGCATCAGAGGCTTTTTGTGCCTGAATTTCAATAGTACGGCGTTCCTCATCTAATCGGAATTCGAGCCATTCTCTGAGATTGGTGGCAAGCTGGTCAAGGGCTGCGGTGATTGGGGTAGCGTTGGAGTTTCCCCAGTCAAATTCCTCCTGTCCTGGTTGTGAAACTTTCCCGCAATCTTAGCCTTAAGCATATCCTCCATTTTGCGCCAAGCCTGCTGAAACTCTGGAGTCCCAAATTCAGTAGCTAAATGCTTGATATATAAAGCAGGTGCATCAGCAGCATCAGACTTAGCCTTGTAACGCATCATCTCATTGACAATTTCTTGTCCATTTTCCCCCAGGACTGTTGCTACTTCCTCAATATGCAAATCAATCTCTGATTCATCTGCTAAATCCAACTCTGACCCTAAACCAAAATGTTGTGCAACCTCCTCAAAGGATTTACCCTGGCATTTGATTAAATCGCAAGCCGAAATAAAAATATCACATTCAGCTTGAGTATATTCTTCTTGATCCGAAAGTCCACAAACTTGCAAAATCCGCAGAGATTCAGTCAGGGAAATTTTAGCGCCGACTTGTTCACAAGCCATAGCCAGTAATTCAGAAATATCTTTCGGTTCCGAAGCTGATTTTTTAGACTTTCTAGGCTTGCGAGTTCCTGAATTTTTATTTTTTTCAGTATCAGTTGTAGGTATAACAGTATTTTCCCCTAACAACTCCACTACTTCAGCGTCAGTCTTGCCCTGTTCAATTAATTCGCGACACTTGCGAAAGCGGTCAGCATCATCTTCAGTATATTCTTGCTTCTCAGAAATGCCAGCCAAAGCCAAAGTCCGCGTAATTTCTTCAGGGGATAGATTGGTAGAAAGTTCGTGCTGTTGGTACATACCTCATCCTTTAACTTGAAATAGCAGTGAAATTGCTGTCCTCAGCTGTCGAGTATCTGAAATTGTATTTTTGGGCGTTGGAAATCCTGGTTGTGAGGTGTTCATCTGGAAAAATGCGTCTCAGCTTAGGGACTTCCAAATAAAAAACCTCTCAAAGTCTCATAACTCGGTGTCCTCTGTGCCTCTGTGGTAGCCCTGTGCAAGCTACGCTAACGTTTATTTGGATAATTTATTTCTTTGAAGTCCTTTAACGAGATTTCAAAGGATTAAACCATTCCTGTTTTTCTGGTTCCTGTGCAACAGGCTGATTATTTTCTCCAGAAAGTGACACATCTACTTGATTGTCATCTGCCTGAATCACCTGGGGCTGATGTGGCTGATGTCGGTGAATTTCCGAAGATTCATTGACTGAGCTAGTTGGTGATTGAGACAGCATCAAGCCAGCTTCTAAATCTGCTGCTTCCTCACCTAACATTTCTTGCAGATACTGCTGGTGTAACTTCAGGCGATATATGCAAGAACGAATGTGCGGTTCTAATTTCTGTTTATTTCCCTTACCCACAGCTTGATAAGCTAACGGCAACCAGTAACTGGTCAGTGCAATCATCACCATATCCTTGGCAGGATACAGAGTATCTTTAGAATTCAAATAACTCAGGAGGATTGCTTCGGGACTTTCTTGTTGAACTCTAGTACGGAGACGAAATTCTAAATTTTCTAGCATCTGTCATCCCTTTAAATTAGCAGTGGACGCTAGAGCAGGCAAATCAGCAACCTGATTTTGTAAATACCGGAATAGTCCATAAACATCAGTCAGGCGTAGACACAGAGCATCTTTCTGTGGAGTTAAATTAAAAGCCAGCCTCACATCCTCTTCTAACTCAGCCGCCCAGGAAATTTGGGTATGAGCAAACAAGGTTTTCAACTCATTATTTAAATAGTCAGATGTCCCCCCACCGATAATTACCTGATCAATGTTGGTAGGGACATTGTGATTCAGCCAGTGAGAAACTTTACTCCAGTATTCCTTACGTGCCATTGTAGCTATCCCAATAATTTGCGTCACCTCCTCAGCGCGAAACTCAGCCTTCTTGCTTCTAGCCAAGGATTTAAAAAATTTGGGTTTGAGCGTAGTTCCTGATTGATGGATTGCTGACAGCAAATCTTGTAGATTCTGCCCAGAAGTGCGGCTTTTGATTTTTTCTAACATCCAAGCCAGTCCCAGGTTGTCAGATTTGCCAGAAGATAACCCCCGTTCAAACAAAACCACGGAAATATCCCGAAAGCCGAGCATTAAAACCGCTATGTTCAACTGATTGAAATCAGCCCCAAGCTTTTTACTTCGTGTCAGCACCAAACCACCACCTTCAGGCATACACTCAAAGCATCCCAGACTGATAGAAAATTGCTGACCACGAAAGGAAAAATTAGAGAGCGCTTGAATTAAACCCCTCTCCAGTCGCTCCCTATCTTCCCATTCTCCATAGGGCAATAGCAGCGCCAAGGATAAAGTAAAATTATGACTCAAACCCTCCCTAGTGGCGATCGCTCCCACTGCGGCCAGAACTTTGGGGATAGCATTTTCATATTTGAGTTCCGATAACTGAACACGAGCCTCAAAATGTTTTTGTGCCAAAAATCCCACTGCATAATATTCTGAGTCAAATTCTACCCAAGCCTCATTTTCTGGACTAGGGCTATTAATTCTGCCTGACTCGTATAAGTTGATTGATTCTTGAGTAATACCGATTAGCTCCGGTTCCATACAAAATAATTCCGGCTTGTAAGGAACATCAGACACGATACGGTAAACCATTTTAGTCATAGAAGAACCAGGATCTAGACTGAGCAATAAATCCATTGTCAGTTACCTTTTAATTTGAGAGTGATAATTGCAAAAGAGTCTTAAGAAACACCAATTTCACGAGTTTTCAATAGTTTCACCGCTAAAACCTCTGTTCTTTTTCGGAAAAATATTTGAATTGTGAGTAAAATCTTGTCTCAACATTTTGTCTGCCAAAATCTCCCAATATTTCCCAACAGTTCCCAACAGTTCCCAATATCTTGACAAGAAAATCCTAAACATGGCAACGGTTCCCAATATTTCCCAATTCTAAAATCTTTCTGCTAGATAAATGACTGAATTCTCATTAAACTTAATAGTTCCTAAGAATTCCCGAAACTTCCCAAAGCTTCCCAACAAATCCCAAATTATACCCAATATTTCCCAATAAATCCCAAAGGGGAAACCCCTCTGGACACCCCCAAAAACTACCGCACACTACGCCAAAAAGTTTGGTAAGAAAAACTGAAATGCTGCTAAAATTTGATTATCCAAAATTGAAATTAACTGAGATTAAATTTTGTCAGAACCACTTCCTGCTCCAGTTAGTCTTGCTGTTTTGAAAACCGAAGCCCGGCAGATGATGTCAATGTGCTTTTGGCAGAGCAGGTCTTATTGGAGTAGTTATCCCACAGCCAAAAGAAAAAATTCTTCTGATGTCGTGGTTCGAGTAGCCTGTAGTCAAACAGTAGATTGGATATATTTTAATTTTTGTAAATATCATGCAGAATCTGTGGCTATATTTCAGGGACTACCACTTTATGAAAGATTCTTTGATTTAATCAAACTAAACCGTTATCAAAGCTTCAGAGTGTGGGGAATTGATAGCAAGCACTTTGCACCTGTAGTCAGCCACCTCAACAATTATGCAGATGTAGAGTTAGAGTTTATTGTTAGCTCTACCCAGAAAGTTAGTTCTACCCAAAAAGTTAGCTCTACTCAGAAAGTTAGTTCTACCCAGAAAGTTAGTTCTACCCAGAAAGTTAGTTCTACCCAGAAAGTTGGCTCTACCCAGAAAGTTGGCTCTACCCAGAAAGTTAACTCTACCCAGAAAGGTTTAGTTATACCTGAACTGTTTCAGCCGTTAAACCTGACATTTTATCCCAGAGGTAAGGCGTGCTGACAGGAAAAAACGCACCACCGCAGCAAGCAGTTGATTACTTCCTAGAAGGTTATTACCAAGAGGGAGAATCACGCTGGTCTGGCAAAGGTGCGAAAAAGTTAGGGCTATCAGGAGCAGTTGACCATAAAGAAACTTTTTCTAACGTGGTGAATGGGTTATCACCAGATGGTAGCCAACAATTAAGCGCCAGAAATCTTCACCCATCCCAACGTCGAGCCGCCACTGACTTTACTTTCTCCGCACCAAAAAGCGTCAGCCTGCAAGCATTGGTAGGTGGAGATGAAAGATTAATTACAGCCCATCAGCTAGCTGTAGAAAAAACCTTAGCATTGATTGAAAAACGCTATAGTTGCACCAGAGTCACAACTAACCAGGGGCGGCAACTCCACAAAACTGATAATCTGGTAGTTGCAGAATTTGACCATATTGAAACCAGAGAACTAGACCCACATCTGCATACCCACGCTTTAGTCATGAACATGACCCAGCTAGATAACGGGGAATGGTATAGCCTGGTCAACGATGAGATTTTTCAAAATAAAAAGTTTTTGGGCATGGTGTACCAAAACCATCTGGCGGTGGAAGTACAGAAATTAGGGTACGAAGTCAAAGCCCTGAAGCATGGGCAGTTTGAGATTAAAGGATTTCAGTCCGAAGACCTAAAGGAGTTTTCTAAACGCAGACAACAAATTTTAAATGCAGTTGGTGAAAACTCAACTTGGGCAGAACGGGACAAAGCTTGGACTGCAACCCGTCAGCGCAAACAGAAAATTAACCCCAGGGATTTAAAAGCCAAGTGGCAAGAAGAGGCTAAAGCACTGGGGATTAAATTTGTGCAGCCAGGAGTAGCGCAACCAGAACTCCAACCCCGGCTTGTGAGCTATGACAATTTAGAAGATGCGATCGCCCACTGTTCAGAAAGAAATGTCGCTTTCACCCAAGAAGAATTAGAAAAATTCATCCTCAACCAAGGACTAGCCACAGACGTTAACCAGATAGAACCGCTAATTACAGCCAACTCGGAATTACTCAGCTTATCCCCAGAAACCCGTGATTTTACCACCTTGGCCGCAGTCAACCGGGAACTGGCAACTATTAAACTCATGCAGTCCGGGCAGTCCCAAGTTAACCCACTGGCTCATCCAGAGGTAGTTACCAGTCATTTGCAGCCAACCGCCTTAAATTTAGGTCAACGTCGCGCAGTTTTAGCCGCAGCCACCACAACAGACCAATTTATGGCTTGGCAGGGGGTCGCTGGTGCTGGTAAAACTTTCGCCCTCAAGGAATTACAAAAAATCGCCACCGATGCTGGCTACACCGTTAAAGGCTTTGCCCCCAGTTCTATGGCAGCACAGGTATTGGGTGAGGAATTGGGCATTCAAGCTGACACTGTGGCGAAATTACTAGTATCCCAAGCGTCGCCCAAAGCATCACAGCAGCAAATTTGGGTTGTGGACGAAGCGGGTTTACTCAGTGCTAAGGATGCCTGGAAACTCTTGCAACGGGCGACTGATGAACAAGCCAGGGTGCTGTTAGTGGGAGATACCAGACAATTATCAGCTGTCGAAGCAGGCAACCCATTTAAATCTCTGCAACAAGCGGGGATGAAAACCAGCTATTTAAACGAATCCTTGAGACAACGTACCCCGCAATTAAAGCTGGCTGTAGATTTAATTGCTTCTGGTCGCATTGAAGAAGGATTTTCCCGTTTAGCAGACAACGGTTATATTCAAACAGTGGCTCCAGAGTCCAAAGTTAAGGCAATTGTCCATGATTTCATGACAATTCCCCCAGAACAACGAGGGCGAACTTTAGTCTTAGCCGGGACAAATTTTGAAAGGCTAGAAATTACCCAAGGTATTCGGGAGCAGTTAAAAACTGAAGGAAGTTTAGGCGCTGCGGCCAATATTATCCAGTTGCAAGCTAAAAATTTGACCAGAGTCCAAATGCGCTACACCCACAATTTGGAACTGGGGGATGTAGTTATGCCCACGCGCAACTACAAGCGCCGGGGTTTGGAGAAGGGTAAATTATACGAAGTGGTGGGGAAAGATACCGATTGTTTAACCCTGAAGGCTGCTGGTGGTGAAAGGATTGAAGTTGATGCTGGATTCGATAAAGCAGTTTATCAACGGCAGAAGATGGAAATTGCTGTGGGCGATCGCTTACGATGGACAAAGAATAATCGGGACAAAGGGCATAAAAACGGACAGGAATTTGTAGTTACCCAAATCAGAAAGCGCAGCGCTGTTATTCAATATCTAGATAGTGGTAAAACTGAATCGCTGAGTTTCTATCAAGGACATAATTTAGATTACGCGATCGTCAGCACTACTTATAGCAGTCAAGGTAAAACTGCTGACAAAGTTTTGATTGCGGCTGACAACACTATTGGACAAGAAAGCTTTTATGTGGCGGTCAGCCGTGCAAGGCATGAATTAAAGCTGTACACGGAGGATCTGGATTATTTACTAGCTCAGGCGCAGTTGAGTAGAGCTAAGGAAAATGCCCTGGCGTTACTGCGACAACAGGAGTTAGACAAGCAGCGTCAGTCACAGCTAGAGAAAGAACAGGTTGTAGCTGCGGCAACTGTAGCTAAAAAGCCCAGTACGAAGCCGGAGAACTTTGAGGTCAGGGAGCAGGGAAACGAAGGAGGAGAGGAAGAAACTGATTGTCAAACTTCCTTTGAGCGAGAGTCAGGAGCCATCTTCACACCTGCCCCTGTGCCTAATTCCTCCCCCCTGCACCTTGTTCAGCGAGAGTCAGAAGCCACCTGCATTCCTGCCCCTGTGCCTCTTGTTGTTAAAATTCAATCGCCACAAGTACCTGAAAGGACTGTTCCTAATCCCAAACCAGTTATTAACAAACCAGTTCCCAAAACTCCACAGCCTACTGTTGTAAAAACTCAACCGCCACAAGTACCTGAAAGAATTGTTCCTACTCCCAAAGCAGTTATTAAGAAACCAGTTCCCAAAACTCCACTGCCAAAGGTAGCATTTTGGACTCCTGAAAACTCTGTAGAAGCCCCGGAACGGCTTGACGAACAGCACTGGCAAGAATTAATCAGGGACAGCGCCATTCACCCGGAAATTGCCCACCGTAATTTCACCAGTTTGCATCAAA
>REBL01000238.1 GCA_007692755.1 Nodularia sp. (in: cyanobacteria)
TAATTAGTTACGATTACCACAATCATGTCACCCCACCCCCAACCCCTCCCCGCAAGCGAGGAGGGGAGTAAAGCAAAAGTTTGGCAGGTTTTCGCGTTTCGTAAGTATTCAACCGGACTTGATATGAAATTGCTTTGAGATGGAATGCTATAGCTTCAAGCGATATACAATCACTTTGGCTTTGGCATCTTCTTCTACAAATACGAGATACTCACCATTAGACCGCCGCACAGCCCGAATCCCATAGGGGATATCAATCCAGCCGCTTTCGTTGGCAACTTCTGGGCCTGGTTTTAAGTTTTTGACCAAATCCCCGGTTTTGGCATTATATATATAGACTTCTGCCGTTTTTACTGTCACGGCAAAAACATAGTCTCCGGCTACACTCATCGCTGCGGTGGAAATTTCGCGTTTACCAGTCCTATCGTGGGGAACTACAATTCGCCAACGAGGTTTGCTATTCTCCTGACTCCAATTGTCAAAACGCACAATCTCAGATCCCACAACTTTGGTGTCATCACCAACAGATGGATGATCTACTGTAAAGCCTGACAAATACATCGTATCGGTTTCTGGCAAATACTCGATGCGCCGCAAATCGGTAAATAAGCTGGGAGTTTTTTGCTTTTGCATGGAACTATAGGTGTAGATGGGGTTGCCATGATCATCTAGTCCCTGCAATGGATAATGCCGAATCCCGTCTTTGGTTCGCAAGGTTTTCCAGACATCTCCTTTGGTGTCTACCCACCATCCTCCAATGTAAGGATAATCTTTGCTGGTATCGTATTCACCCTTGTCAAATTTACCGTTTTTGTTGCGATCGCGCCAAATCCATTCTCCTGTTTCTGGTTGATGTGGCGGCCAATCTCCCCGCATTGATTTTCCCCCACCGCCATGAGTCCCGACAAACATTCCGGCGGGAATGGCAATTTTGCCATCTGTATCCGAATCGAAGCGATAAATTTGTAGAAAGCTTTCATACATATCAGTCAGGAAAACAAAGGGTTTACCTTGAATGCGGCGCACCCAGGTAGCATCTGGGGATGTATGCAAACGTGGGTCTTGGGGATATTTGAAAGGATTTAATGTGTAGGCTTTGTAAGTCCATTGCTTACCAGCTGGCCGACTATAATCCATCAAAAATTCTTCTTGTTTGGTAAATAAATTTACGCCATCACTCTTGGGATCAGCATCAGCGTTATCAACAAACATCAATCCCAGTAATTGCCATAACAGCTTTCCCGATGATGAAAACTTGCGTAAATCTGTGCCTGATTTATTGAAACCGTTACTATTGACATAGATATTACCTGCGGAATCTGCACCAACTCCAGTCAAACCGTAAAATTTCAAATCTTGGACTTCACCAGGAACACCACCATAAACTCCCGCCTGACTACCAAAAGTTCCAACCTGCACTGGCTGGTCTTTAATTTGGTAAATCAGCACTTGTTGACGCGGGCCATTTTCCGCTACCAAAAGTCTATCTTGACGGTCAACTGCGATCGCAGTTGGTTCAACAACATTAGTTATCTCTTGAGATAATTGCTTACCTGACGGGGAATAATGCCCAATCTTCGCTGGATTACTGCCATTTTTGCGGTTAATAATCCACAGATTACCTTGTCTATCAACAGTTATCTCCCCCGGACTAGCAATACTAAAGCTGCGGAGTTCCTTCATCGTTTCAGTATTGTAGACGCGCAGGCGGTTAGCATCAGCATCACTGACATATAACTCGTTTCCCCTCGTTGCTAATCCAGTAACGGCACTTTTGTTACTGACAATTAACATACTTTTATCCCAACCACGTCCATCCGCAAAGGGTGCAGATTTCCCAGATAAGTCATAGCGTCTGACGCAATACCAATTTGTGCCTTCTGAGGGATAGTCTTGATCTTTCCTATTCACAGCACCTTGGCGCATAGCCATGTAAACATATTTATTATTTGCTGTTACAGCTGTACCACCGCTACGACTCCAGCCGTGAGTATCACTCAATTTAGCAATCACATCACCGTCTTTATATATTCCGGCTTCTCTGCCAGCTTCGTCCCAAATGCTATTAGTATAAACTGTGCCATTGGGTGCAACATACATACCTTGAATGTTATTTTGTACCCACTTGTCTCCACCACCAAAGGTATTACCAATCCAAGAAGTTTGATATGTGGGTTTCGGTGTTGGTGTTTTACTGCTAACCCCATCATTTGAAACCCCAATGGAAGTAAAAATTACTAAAATACCTACAAGTAGGACAAGGTTGACAAATTTTAACTTCTGAAAATTTCTATTTCCAGCCAGTACAGCATAGCGTAAATAGGCATACCGTTTGAAAGAGTTCAAAGTCCCACAAATACAAGCCTTTTGTCTTTTGACTTGCGGTACTAGCCTCTGGATGTATTGATTAAGCTTTTGGTAAATTTGATCAAATTGTTGTATAAGTCTATTTCGCATATTATTGTCAGTCGTGATGATTAATAAAATTCAGTGCCTGGGATTCAAGACAAATAATCACCAAAAAATTGAGTTTTAAGTAAAATACAATACATAAAACTTAGCGATGATGATTAAAACACTAGCTATATTTTCTTCAGGCAACTTCAAATGTGTATGGAATGAAGTTCTAGTCAACGCTAATGGTGTAATAAAGTAGCAATCCTAGAATGCTCCCCTGTCGATTTTAGGCTCTAGCTTTTGTCAGGAATCTTATATTTATCTGCACCCAGTTTCTGCTTTTATCTTTATTAAGCTTCCTTTGATGATCATATACACCTTTAATAGCAAACAATTGTTAGTAAAGATTTCATGTTTACCAAAAATTCATCAAGAAAATATATTCTTTTAAACTAAAATTCAGCTTTATGTATTATAGCTTACCGTTCATGAATCGATTTCAGTAAACATTAATACAACCACTCAAACTAGGTTCACTACCAACTAATTTAAAGCACTCAATTAAGAAAAAACACATCTTCACAGCCTCATATAATTAGTTAATGGATTAGTATGTTCTGAGAATATCTACAGAGTATGACGTGAAAATTACTGATTTTGTAGATAATGGCAGGATAGAAGTACTAGCAGCATCAACAAATTTACGGCTAATTTAAAAAAGCAGTGGTTGAGCTTTGTATGAAAGTCAACATATACACGCTCAATACATTATAGGAGCTAAGTAGGTGGAAGGTAAAAAAGAAAAGTTTAATTCAACATCTGCATCTATTCTCACCTTGGGAATAGGCTGGTTTCCCAAAACTCCTGGCGGACTAGAAAGGTATATTTATGAACTAACTCATAAATTAGCCGCTAACCAAGACCAAATAGAATTATGTGGAGTTGGTCTACCAGAAACTGAATTAAATTTGCCAATTAAGCTGACCAACTTGGCTAATCCAGACCAGGCAATTTGGCAACGACTGGGATCTATTCGGCACACATTTAAGAAAACACGAGTCAGCAAACCAGATGCAATTAATCTGCATTTTGCATTATATAGCTTTCCGATTTTGGATCTTCTGCCCAAGGGTGTACCCATAACTTTTAACTTTCATGGCCCTTGGGCATCTGAAAGTCAGCAGGAAACAGTTAGTAACCAACTCAATCTTTTTCTCAAGCGACGGCTAATAGAAAAAAGCACTTATCAGCGCTGCGATCGCTTTATCGTTCTTAGTCAAGCATTCGGTAATATCTTACATCAACAGTATCAAATACCTTGGCACAAAATTCATATTATCCCTGGGGGAGTGAATATTAATTGGTTTCAAGCCAACTTATCACCCCAAGTCGCCCGCCAGCAGCTAGACTGGCCGGAAAATCGCCGCATCCTCTTTACAACTCGCCGCTTAGTACAACGAGTTGGGATTGACAAATTATTACAGGCGCTGGCAATAATTAAGCCGCAAGTTCCTGATGTTTGGCTGGCGATCGCAGGTCGTGGTCATCTGCAAGCTACACTACAACAACAGGTGAAAGAATTAGGGTTAGAAGACAACGTGAAATTTTTAGGTTTTCTACCTGATGCCCAATTACCCCTAGCTTACCAAGCGGCTGAATTAACAGTCATGCCCAGCCAATCTTTTGAAGGATTTGGATTAGCAATTATCGAATCTTTAGCTTGTGGTACTCCAGTTTTATGTACTCCAATTGGGGGAATGCCAGAAATTTTATCTCAATTTTCACCAGATTTAATTACTGATTCTACCGCAGCCTCAGCTATTGCAGAAAAATTAGTCCAGATACTTTTAGGCAAGTTATCAATTCCTTCACGTCAGGAATGCCGCGAGTATGCGGTTAATAATTTTGACTGGCAACAAATAGCCCAGGAAGTGCGGCAGGTTCTCTTAGCTTGATGTCAGGCTTAAACAATTGATTGTAGATAGAAGCACAAAAATTATCATATATGAAAATTCTGTTTTTAGACCAAAGTGGTAAACCTGGTGGTGCGGAACTGTGTTTAATAGATATTGCCAAACCCTATGGCGATCGCGCTTTGGTAGGCTTGTTTGCAGATGGTGATTTTAGAAAATTACTACAGCAGCATCATATCCCCGTAAAAGTTTTGGCAACTCAACCAATCCAAGTTCGCAAACAAAGCAATTTCCTCCAAGCTTTGGCGAGTGTGGGACAACTTGCACCACTATTAGCAAAGGTGGTACAAACAGCTAAGGAATATGATCTCATCTACGCCAACACCCAAAAAGCCTTAGTTATTGGCGCATTAGCGAGTTTTTTAGCCCGTCGTCCTTTGGTTTATCATTTACATGACATTCTTTCTTCAGAACATTTTAGCCGCACTAACCTGCGGATTGCTGTGACTTTAGCGAATCGTTTTGCTTCATTAGTAATTGCTAATTCTCAAGCTAGTCACACAGCTTTTATCGCAGAGGGAGGAAACGCCAAACTTACGGAAATTGTTTATAATGGATTTGACCGCCAAAATTATCAAACTGTTGCATCTGAAGTTAAAGAATTACGGCAACAGTTAGGACTAGAAGGAAAATTTGTAGTTGGACACTTTAGCCGACTTGCGCCTTGGAAAGGGCAACATATTTTAATTAGGGCTTTGTCTGAATGTCCGCCGGAAGTGACAGTAATTTTAGTTGGTGATGCCCTCTTTGGCGAACAAGATTATGTCCAAGAATTGCATGAACAAGTTGCAAAGTTGAAATTAGAAAACCGCGTGCAGTTTTTAGGATTTCGGGCAGATGTTCCCCAGTTAATGGCAGCTTGTGACTTGGTAGCACATACCTCCATTGCCCCAGAACCCTTTGGGAGAGTGATTGTTGAGGCTATGCTATGTGGTAGGCCTGTGGTAGCCGCCAAAGCTGGGGGCGCGGTGGAGTTAATAGAACACGGCCGGAATGGTTTTCTGGTGACACCAGGAGAAAGTGAGGAATTGGCACAGGTGATTCAGACTTGTGTTGCAGAAGTAGAAATGACTGCAACTATAGCCAATCATGGCAGAGCGATCGCTGGTCAGCGTTTTGATATAGTAGCGATTAATCAGCAAATTGCTCAACTCTTGTCCCAGAGGTTTAAAAAACCAGCCCATCCCGGAGGTGAGGAGGGGCGACTACAAACCGACTAATTCACGAGATTCAAAATCAGTGAGTTGATGCGCGATCGCCGAAGGCGGGGCTTTGCCCATCGCTAACCTTGCTTCTAATTTAGCTACACTAAACTGGTTACGCAGATATTCTAAATGAGCGAGCGCATTGGCTTTTTCCGCACTTAACCGCATCTGAGTATCCATAGCCTGTTGATATTCTTGATTCACCAGCAGAACTTCAAAGCGACGGGCTTTGCGTTGGGCATCATTTTTCAAATCCATATCAAAAGCAGCAGCGCGATCCGCGTTACCGTCAAATCGGTCAATCTGCTGCTGTACTGCCATCAACTGAGAATCTATTTCATTCACCCGTTGGGCAGCTTTAGCAATCGCAGTGGGATAATGACTTAGTTCTTCCATCAAATCATCTTCCTGATCAAAAACTACTCCCAATTACCCAATTCTTACGCCACTTCTCGCAATTGTGACGGGATATTTACTTCTGAAAATGGCAGCGATAGTTGTTCGGATGGCGGCGTGGCTGCTTGTTCTAAAACTTGGACTTCGATATTCACACTCACTAAATAGTTACCAGTGTCAGTACCAACAGCTTCAGCGATTAATTTAGCAATGTCCGGGCGTTTCGCAGTCAGTGGGTCACGTAAAATACATCGATCCCATTCATGCTTGGCAGTCGGATTGAGGTTGAGAATATAATGCTTCATCATTGGACTAACCCTTAAATCCATCTTCCAGAACTCTTTGGCAGAGCCGTTTTGCTCTCCATTAGGCTTTGTGAGCGCTATAACTTATTATAGTACAAACGTTCTAATATAGCAAGATCCTATTTGCTGGTCATTCAATAATTACTAATTCGTAATACTCGCCAAGGGCGAGAAGCAAGCTACGTAATTCGTAATTCAGAGGGTTAATTAACAGTAGAAGCCCCCACCTAAATCATAGATTTGATGGTCTGAAATTAATGGCAGGTACAAACACCGACTGATTACAACTACGAATTACGTTAGCGAAGCTCCTCTGAAGGAGGCATTATCAATTACGAATTATGTTCAGATTTGCCATTCACTTCCGAGTGCAGCAATTGACCTTCACTCAGCCAAATACCTTGTTGAGGTACAGGAATAGTAAATCCGGCTTGATCAAAGGTAATTTTCAAGCGACGGCGAAACTCCCGTCCCACATCCCATTGCTTCAGAGGTAATGTCTTAATCCAGACACGAATCATCAAACCGCGATCGCCAAAGTTATCTATTCCTAGAACCTCCGGTGGTGCAAGTATTAGACGTTTCCAGTGCGGGTCTTGATTCATCTCCGAAGCTACCTGTTTCATCAAGTGCAAAGCATCATTAATGTTGTTTTGGTAAGCAACTGGAATAGTTAGATCAGCGCGTGACCAACGGCTAGAAAGATTAGCCACAACTTTAATTTCACTATTGGGAATAGTAATCAAACGCCCTTCAGCATCCCGTAACTGAGTTATTCGCAAATTGAGATTTTCTACTAAGCCGCCTACATCTCCCACAACAATCACATCACCTAAAGCATATTGGTCTTCGACGATGACCAGGAAGCCGTTAATGGCATCTTTAATTAAACTTTGGGAAGCCAGAGATAATGCCACACCAATTAAACCAGCACCTGCTAGTAAAGGAACGATATCTATACCCAAAGCCACCAGGGATAGTAAAATACCAACTCCCAACAAAATACCAGTTGTGATACTTTTAGACACACCAGAAAATGTCGAAACTCGCAGTTCCATCCGTTTATTAGCTTCTGAGCTTAATAAGACACCACTGCTAATCAAAGTAGAGGTAAAACGGTCAATTAGAGCATAGGTGAAACGGATGGCGACATAAATTCCTAGTACCACAATACCCAATCTTATAGGAATTTGGGCAGCCGAGAGAATCCCCACCTGAAACGCTCGTGTATAAGGAAATAGCCCTAATATGAAAACAATCCCAGATCCCCAAATCCCAGCTTGAGTTAATTGGAATAGTCTTTTTCTGACTTCCTGAATATCTTTATCTTGCTGTTCATTGAGTTGAGTTGTCAGTTGTTGAGCATTATCTGAAATCGGGAGGATCGGGTGTTTGAAATTGTGTTTTGAACGGCGTTGAAAGTAATATACTCCGCCACTCATCACAATTACCAACAGTCCGATACCACCAGCAAATTTAGCTTGGTTAATTAAAACTTCAGATGTTCGCTCTTTCCTAGATTGTTCTAAGGCTCTTTTTAACTGCTCGGTGATTTGAGTTGCTGATATAGTCCGATCTGTTCTTCTCAGTCTGGCATCGTCCTCCGTAACAGTCATTAGGTATTGACCATTGATTTGAATTATAATTTGTTGCTCTTGTTCCAGGATTTCAAGTTTAATTTCTGCATCCGATGACCTTAAGTAATTTTGATGGATTAGATTTAAAGCTTGTCGAATACTTCGAGAACGCTCCGGAAAAAAGCTTCTTGTTGCTGCTATCTGAAATACTTCGTAGCCGTCCAAATAAATCCACCCAGAAACAATTCTGTTATCTGCATCACTACTTGCACCATTGGGAGATTCTAGGAAAGGTATAATAGGAATCTGAGCTGAAGCTTTAGGTAGAGAAACAACAGCCATAGCCATCGAACTTGCCATTGTCAGCATCAAAGTTCTACCTAAAATTCCTTTGGGTGATATCCGCCTGATATGTGGCTGTGAAGCTTGATTAGATACCTCCCAACTTGGCATCTGCTTGACAGTAGTCCGCATACTACCAAGGCACTTTTCGTCTAAAAATGCCTGTTTGTGCTTAGTAGAAGCAAAATTAGATAACAGGACTCGCTTGGCGATCGCCAAAAATTGCAGGCGCACTCAAATACCTCCTTAAACAAACATTACCATCGGCTACTTCCAGAGCCATCCTCCAAGACAGGCTTGTGTAAATGTACCTATCCAAAGTAAAGTATTCAAAGTTCTGGGAGTTTTTCTAACCTCTGATAGATGACAATTTACTACATCTGTTCTGGGTAATAGATGCATTAGCCCTGATAATACTCTTACCAAAAAATAAGTCAAAAAATAAAAGTTATATATGAAATTGGCCTTAAAGTTATGCAAGGTCAAGCTAGAACAGAGTATAATTAACAAGTTTGTTGGTGAATACAATTCAAAATCACCAATATTACATACCCTAGTAGGGTGCGTAAATTTTACGTAGCCTTTTTATTTTCTGAGGAAATTTTTGATGACTGCAACTTCTCCCCGATTAAAGCACGAGGTTAAAGACCTCGCCCTAGCTATCTTGGGAAGACAGCGCATAGACTGGGCTGGACGCGAAATGCCAGTATTGGCGCAAATTCGCGATCGCTTTGCCAAAGAAAAGCCTTTTGCTGGATTACGCCTTGTAGCTTGTTCCCACGTGACCACAGAAACAGCACATTTGGCGATCGCCTTAAAAGCTGGTGGTGCTGATGCAATTTTGATTGCAAGTAATCCCTTATCAACTCAAGACGACGTAGCAGCGAGTCTTGTAGCTGATCACGAAATTCCCGTTTTTGCTCAAAAAGGTGAAGACAACGAAACCTATAATCGCCACGTTCAAATAGCCTTAGATCACCGTCCCAACATCATCATTGATGACGGTAGCGACGTGGTAGCAGAATTGGTGCAAAACCGTCAACACCAAATTGCTGATTTGATTGGTAGCACCGAAGAAACCACAACTGGTATTGTTCGTTTACGCGCCATGTTCAACGATGGGGTTCTCACCTTCCCCGCCATGAACGTCAACGACGCAGACACCAAGCACTTCTTCGATAATCGCTATGGTACTGGGCAATCAACCCTAGATGGCATTATCCGCGCTACAAATATTTTGTTGGCTGGTAAGAATATCGTCGTTGTTGGTTATGGCTGGTGTGGTAAAGGTACTGCATTGCGCGCCCGTGGTATGGGTGGTAATGTGATCGTTACCGAAATCGACCCCATCAAAGCAATTGAAGCCGTTATGGATGGTTTCCGTGTGCTACCAATGGCGGAAGCTGCAACCTACGGTGATATCTTTATTACTGTGACAGGTAACAAGCACGTAATTCGTGGTGAACATTTCGATGCCATGAAAGACGGTGCGATCGTTTGTAACTCTGGTCACTTTGATTTAGAACTTGATTTAAAATACTTAGCTTCTAAAGCCAAGGAAATTAAAGATGTCCGTCCTTTCACTGAAGAGTACAAATTGACCAGTGGTAAGTCAGTTGTGGTATTAGGACAAGGACGTTTGATTAACCTAGCTGCTGCTGAAGGACACCCCAGCGCAGTTATGGACATGAGTTTTGCTAACCAAGCGTTGGCTGTTGAATACTTAGTGAAGAATAAAGGTAAATTGGAACCTGGTTTACACTCTATTCCTGTAGAAGTTGATCAAGAAATTGCTCGTTTGAAGTTGGAAGCTATGGGTATTCACATTGATACTCTCACAGCAGACCAAATCGAGTACATCAATTCCTGGACTTCTGGAACCTAATCTTTGTTGATTAATTGATTTTTTGGGGATAGGCGTTTTGCTTATCCCTTTTTTTTTCACGCAGAGGCGCAGAGAGAGGAATAGGTTACTTACAAGGATAGGTGTGATAATATAGAAAATATTATTTTAACTTTCCATGCCAGCGAAAGATATCTTTCACGATGCAGTTCGTTTAGCTTTAGAAAAAGATAGTTGGTCTATAACTCATGATCCTTTGTCTATGACAATAGACGGGATTGAATTTTATATTGATTTGGGAGCAGAAAGACTTTTAGCTGCTGAAAAAGAGGGGCAAAAGATAGCAGTCGAAGTCAAATCTTTTCTGGGTAAATCAGACATAAGTGAATTTCATACGGCTTTAGGACAAACACTTAATTACCGTTCTGTTTTGAGAAAAAAACAACCTGAGCGTGTTTTATATTTAGCAATTAGTTATGAAATATATACAGAGTTTTTTACAATTCCGTTTATTCAAGAAGTAATTGCTGAACATCATTTAAAGTTGCTCATATTTGAAACTAAGAAACAGGAGATTGTTTTATGGAAGGAATGAATTACTCAGAATTAGTCCAAACTGTCTTAGGAAGACATACAGAAAATCATTTCTCTGAAGGAACAGAAAAAGAGTTAATTTTTGATTGTCAAAGAAATCGCTATCTTGTAGTTCATGTAGGATGGGAAGATGAAAAACGGGCTTATGGTTCTGTTATTCATGTGGATATTAAAGATGGCAAAATTTGGATTCAGCGCGATTTGACTGAAGAAGGAATTGCTAATGAGTTAGTAGAGTTAGGAGTACCGAAATCAGATATCGTTTTAGGTTTTAGAGCGCCTCATGTGAGACAGTTTACTGGTTTTGCTTCAGTTTGAATTTTTTGTATTCTATTCTAACTGAAGTTGCAAGTGTTAGGTATTTATTATGTAAGTACTAAATAATCCTTTGCGCGAAACAAAAAAAATACTCCAAAATGCAGAATTTGTGTTAGATGCTGGCAGGGGATATTTTCCCTAAATTGAATATAAAAGTTCTTATACCACTAGGATAATTAGTTTTTGATAGCCTTAAAATAAGCTCATTTTCCATCTCTTCAAGTGACAATGTTTTCGGCTGATCAAACCATTCACACTTAAACCATAAAACACAATATGCACCATATTTTATGCCTTTGTTTTTCATATAAGCAGGTAACTGTTTTTCTAGTCCATGATACACATTGTTAGAATGAGCCAGCTTAAATTCTACAAATACTTCACATATCCCTCTACCTTGAACTGCACCAGCAAAACTAAAGTCTAAATTCCCAACTCCAGTTTGACGTTCAGGAATAACACTGATAGATCCCATAAACATTTGCTCATATAAATGGAAATGGATAGTAGGATGAATGTCTGTTTCCTTTTTAGGTAAATGCCCCTTAATTGTGCTTCCGTTATACAGGATATTCCAAAAACTGTTAATAGCACCAGTTTCAATAATTTTGTCCTTTAGAGAAATAAGTGATGAATAGATGCGTTGTCTAAACTCTTCTTCAGATTTATACTCCTTTACAGGTAATAAGTTTTGCTTTCTAGCCCATTCAACTAGAGACGGGGGAGGAATAACTGTTGGTGTTGCTTGTTCATCACTATCTACCATAATCCCACCTCGGTTTCCACAGATGAGTCTAAGGTGACGAGGCGACCAATTAATTATAAAATAAATGTTAAGTGAGGCAGCCACTACTTGACTAATATCTAGTGTAATAGCTTCATCGTTTCTTTGAAATATTAATTCACAATTAAGTACCTGAGCAATAAGATGAAATTCATGATCTATAACTGTGAATATTTCTCCTTCAGGTGGTTGTAAAAACTGCAATTGGCAAACAATTTGTCCTTCTGCACGGAGTAAATCAATCTGTGTAAATAACCCCTGAAATGTTGGAGAAATTGCAATATATGGTAAGTTTCTAGGATCAATGGAGATTTGTTGCATGAGCTTGTTTAATATTACTAGTTTATACAGCACTTACGGCAGCTATAAGGTACATCCTCAATACATCCTCAAAGCTGAAAGCTATGATAGGAGAGGGACAAGGAGAAAAACTGTATTGCCTAATAGCCGGAAGCGCTGTATGTATCAATAATAGCACTTGGCAAATCAAATTCGTGCATACACAGACAAAATCCGCCTGCGCGGGGTATAAAAATCTTGTTTCTTAGTCCACGCAGGTGGACTTCGTTTGTATAGCCGCGATTTCTAATCGCCAGGGCTTCTAAATAAAACCCAAAAATCTCAGCGTCATTAATCATTAGGAGGATGCCAATTTAAACTAATCCAAATTGCCCTAGCTTGTACAATATCTTCATTATTTAACCTTAAAACTAGAACCGTTGCTCTTCCATAAGCAGTTATACCAATAATATGAGTACCACCATTTGCCCACTGAAAATGCTCTAACCATCTTTGTTGACGAGGATTAAACAAAGAGACAGATTCATTAGTTACAGGATCATTAGCCTTTGTTTTTGCCCCTTTAAATTCATTACAGCGATAACAGGAAGCACATAAATTTTCTCGCTCACTACTTCCACCTAATGAACTAGGCAAAATATGATCCATAACTAAAGGCATACCTATTAAACGGCTAGATGTGCGGCAATATTCACATCTATATCCAGCCTCATTAATGACTTGTTGACGAATAGATTTAGGGATGGATGACACTGATATTAATCTACTAATTGCTCAAAATCTGGCAGAGAATAGCCTTTCCACTGTAAAAGTGCATAAGCATAGGCTTTTTTCAACATTAAATAATCAGCACTCACTCGCAGCGACTTCAATAACAACCTATCTGATTCATTTAATTGATTATTTTGATTTTTTTCTAAAAGCTGCAAATGTAATTCTTGTTGACTTTCAGGAATTTTACTTTGAGCAATAGGTAATAATTCCTCAATCATTAATTGTTGCATAGCGATTAATTCCCCTTGCAATTCCAGGGGTGCATAATCAACACCAGGAGGCGAATTAGTTTGGGTACTCATAACTTTTGTAAGAATTACTTAATTTTTAGTATAACTGTAATTTCCCAAATTAATATACTATATATTGCAATATATACTTACCCCAATGCCAGCTAAAGATATTTACCATAATGCCGTTAGAAATTCCCTAGAAAAAGATAATTGGCAAATTACCAAAGATCCATTTGTTCTGAAATGGGGTACAAGAGATTTATATATAGACTTAGGTGCAGAAAAACTCATAGCCGCCGAAAAACCCGGACAAAAAATAGCAGTCGAAATTAAAAGCTTTATAGGTGCTTCTCCAGTCACAGACCTAGAAAACGCTTTAGGGCAATATATCTTATATTACGACATTCTCACTCGCTTAGAACCTGAACGCCGCTTATATCTAGCTATTCGTCAAGAAACCTATTCAGAACTATTTCAAGAACCAGTTGGTAAAATATTATTAGAAAATCAACGCCTTTGTTTACTTGTCTTTGATTCAAAAAAAGAAGTGGTGCTGCAATGGATACCTTAGATAATTATCGCCAAATCATTCAAAAAATATTAACCGAATACGCCCAACTCCCCTACGCTTACGGGGAACTAGAAAGACAACTAATTATTGACCAAACCCTCAACCATTACCTATTACTAACGCTAGGCTGGGAAAATAATCAACGGGTACATGGTTGCTTAGTTCATATTGACATTATCAACGACAAAATCTGGATTCAAAGAGACGGTACAGAATACGGAATAGCCAACGAACTGGTTAACGCTGGTATTCCTAAACATCATATTGTTCTCGCCTTTCAACCAGCAGATATCAGGCAGTATACTGAATTTGCAGTCACTTAAAACTTTAAAATCATCTCATGCTAACTGTAACCATTGATGAAATTCAGGAAAATCTAACCAGCTATCTTCACCAAGTAGCA
>REBL01000008.1 GCA_007692755.1 Nodularia sp. (in: cyanobacteria)
AAAATCAGCAAACCGTCTAATTGCAACCTCTGCACCATTTCACCGACTCTTTGGTGCAATTGCCGCGATCGCTCTCCCAATTCTTTCATCGCACCCAATACAGCAATTTTGCGTTTTCCCGGTGTATCTGCCAATAATTGTAAAGCTGCGGTCATAGCTTCTGGTGCAGCATTATAAGTCTCATCTAAGAGAATAATATCATGGGGCAGGGTAAACTGTTGCGATCGCTAATCAAGAGGATTTAGCAGAGCAGAATAAACTGTTGTTTCCCTGTTTAATACCATTTCCAGATGAAGACCTATAGAAAGAACCCCACCGCCTGCGGCTCCTATCCTTGCTCAAAGGAGGTTTTCTGGAGTAAAATTATATGTAGCTTCATCTTAAATTGGTAGCAGAATTTGTGATCACAAATCAGGGTAAGTGAGTAAGTTATCCATGAGCAATTTCTAATTTTTCTGCTCCATCATGCCTCCACCAAGTTGAGTCCCTGATGGTATACAATGGGCATCGAACTTTCCTTTGAATGTAAAAGTTCCTCCCTGAACATTGATACCCTGACCTTTTATTTCTGAACCTTGATTCTTTTTTGACACATTCCCATTCATTCCTACGCCAGGTTGTTGTCTATGGACAGCTTGCCAGGTGCGCTTCTGACTGTCTTGAACATATGTAAATATAAGATTGGAATCTATTGTTAAGGTATTGTTGCCGTCAAACTTAAAACAAGAGTCAAACTTGTTTCCATTTATCTTTACTTCAACGCGATAAGTGTTGTCTTGTACCCCAGAGGAAGATGTCCAGATGTTCGGAGTTTGCGCCAAGACAACTCCTTCATACATCCCCATTAATCCCATACTGCTAATTAACAAAGCAGCGTGTAATTTGGTAATTTTCATGGTGGAAATTTTACTTAGTGGTAATTTTTCAGCATTCGTGACAAGTTAACCTGAAATTCATTTTGTCACTACCATAGGAAGCCTAAATTATTCAAAAAGTTTCATCTGTCTTTTCCGGACATTTTTAGTAAATTGGCAAGTAGTTTTTCATTCATTTTGGCGACGCTATGCCAAGCATGACAACTTAAAGAGGATGGCTATAGTTACGCTGAAAATTAACGTGGAGTGTGGGTATAAACTCTTTTATCTAGCATTTATTCAACCAGTAGAAGACATAAATACCGTAATTATGTCTAAAGATTATGCCTAAAAGACTTGATTTTTTGAGATAATTTATTAAAAATAAAAGTAACCTCTAACAAGTTGTAGTCCATCTTGTTAAGAACCTAACCTTATCCAATTTTTCAAGTCCGCCCTTGCGGACTTTATTTATTTGTCGTCTAATTTCATGATTATTTATCAAGAATTATGTTTGAATATCTAATTTCAGAGGCTTAAATTGTAAAAATTAGCCCTGATACTATGTCCGCCCTGATTTACACCCAATTGAATGGTGAAATTCCGCGCGAAACTGATTGACAACGCGATCAAGTCCCACAGAATGGGCGGCTTTGAATAAAACGCGATCGCCTGTTTGGACAAATGTCTTTAATCTGGCTAGCAAATCAGCATGAGTGGCAAAACACTCCGAAGGAATACCTTTAGCACCTTGAGCGATCGCTTCCGCATCTTTGCTATCCACTAAAATCAGCAAACCGTCTAATTGCAACCTCTGCACCATTTCACCGACTCTTTGGTGCAATTGCCGCGATCGCTCTCCCAATTCTTTCATCGCACCCAATACAGCAATTTTGCGTTTTCCCGGTGTATCTGCCAATAATTGTAAAGCTGCGGTCATAGCTTCTGGTGCAGCATTATAAGTCTCATCTAAGAGAATAATATCATGGGGCAGGGTAAACTGTTGCGATCGCCCCGTGGGCATATTCACCTTGACACCATTCTGCAAAGTTGACCAGGGAATTCCCAAAACCTGCGCCACAGCTAAAGCTGCTAAAAAATTACTGGCATTGTGACGACCAGCTAAAGGCAAAGGTAGCTGCATTCCCCCAACTTTGATCGTCTCGTTATCGGTGAGTAGCCCTTGGATATCACCACCAGACAAGCCATAACTCACAACTTCTCCAGACCACACTTGCTGCGCCGTAGCCATTAATAGGGGATTGTCATGATTGAGAATAGCCACACCATCTTTAGGCATTTCAGCTAATAACTCACATTTAGCACGAGCGATCGCTTCCTCAGAACCCAGTAATTCAATATGTGCAGTTCCCACATTGGTAATTATCCCAATATTCGGACGGGCTATATGGGTTAATTCGGCAATTTGTCCCTCACCCCGCATAGCCATTTCCACCACAGCATAGTCATGTTCTGTATCCAGTTCTAACAGAGTTTTGGGAACGCCGATTTCGTTATTAAAATTCCCATAAGTCTTGTGAACTCTTCCCTGAGTTGCCAAAACTGCGGCGATAATTTCCTTGGTTGTAGTTTTACCCACTGAACCTGTGACCCCAATCACTGGAATATTCAAGCGATCGCGCCACCATCTAGCAAGTTGCTGATATGCTACTAAAGTGTTTTTGACTTGTAATACAGGTAAACCCGGATTTTTGTAATCATAATCCACAATAGCGGCTATTGCACCCTGAGCGATCGCTGTGGGGACGAAATCATGTCCGTCAAAATTTTCGCCGCGCAAAGCCAAAAATATTTCACCTGGTTTGATAATCCGGGTATCTGTTTGGATAGTGCTGCTGACTTGTGTTAAAGCAGCTTCAGACAAGTTGACAGGTTGGGCGCAAAGAACTTCCAGCAGTTGGGAGATGGTAGCAGACCAAGGCATAATTATCTAACTGGTTTTCAAAGTTAAATTAGCGAAACCCAAAGTATACAAATTTTCTGGTGTTTATACCAATTCTGGATCAGCTTCCTGATATAGCTGGGGACTGGGTGGTACGGGCGGGTTTAGTCATATACTGGTTGATCTT